>NZ_JBHSNQ010000176.1:0-20147 GCF_042655065.1 Ureibacillus suwonensis | reverse complement strand
ATTACCCAAAACTTAGCGAAAATAAAAACAGCTTAGGGGAACCTCGAATTTCCCCTAAGCCATCCGATTACATATTACCAAATAATGTCACTAAAATTTATTCACCAACACCATTTGACAAAGAACCTTTCTTTATCAATTAAATCCGATATTATTTTAACCATAATGCCCAATATTAGACGTGCGATACGAAAAAACATTAAAAAATTAAAAACGTCAAATACAAACCGGCCAACGTGAAAAATAATATTGGGAGGGTTAACACAATTCCCATTTTAAAATAAGTTCCCCAGGAAATTTTGATTCCTTTCGTTTTAAGAACATGCAGCCATACAAGTGTTGCAAGCGATCCGATCGGTGTAATTTTTGGTCCTAAATCGGAACCGATGACATTGGCGAAAATCAAAGCATCCTGAATGGTACCGGATGTATTTGTTTCTGCGATGGCCAATGAGTCAATCATGATGGTCGGCAAATTATTCATCACGGAAGAAAGAAAAGCTGCAAGATAGCCCATTCCAATGGTTGCAGTGAATAATCCTCCCTGCGAAGTCCATTCAATCACGTAAGCGATTGCTTTTGTAAAGCCGGCATTCCCAAGACCATATACAACGAGATACATACCGATGGAGAAAAATACGATATTCCAGGGTGCCCCTTTGATCACCGCCTTAATATTCACAGCCGGACTTTTCCAAGCCAAAGCCAGAAGGAAAATCGCCATGATCCAGCCGATGACGCAAACAGGGATATGTATCAGTTCAGCTGTAAAATAACCGATTAATAATACAACCATCACGGGCCATGCCAATTTGAACAATTTTTTATCCCGGACGGCTTCCCGGGGATTTTTGAGCATTGCTGCATCATATTTTGGTGGAATGGATTTTCGGAAATACAGATACAACACAAGGATGGTTGCCATCAAAGAAAATAAATTTGGCACTATCATTCGCAGAGCATATTCCTTGAAACTCACACCAAAAAAATCGGCGGCAATGACATTCACCAGATTGCTGATTAGAAAGGGAAGAGAGGTGGTGTCAGCGATAAAACCGCTTGCCATAATGAAAGGAAAAATCATTTTTTCGCTTAATTGCAGATTCCGCACCATGGCTAGCACTATGGGTGTCAAGATCAATGCGGCACCATCATTGGAGAAAAAGGCTGAAACGAAAGCTCCAAGGACTGTGACGAAAATAAACATTCTTACGCCGTTCCCTTTCGCGATACGGGCCATGTGCAACGCGGACCATTCAAATAAACCGATTTGATCCAAAATCAATGAAATAATGATGATGGCGATAAATAACAAGGTGGCATTCCAAGTGATATCCACAACCGAAAAAACGTCTTTAATATCCACCACTCCGACGAGCAGCGCCAGGACTGCCCCTCCGCATGCAAACCATCCGATACTTATATTTTTTGGTTGGCGTATTACGAGGAAGAGCGTAAAGATGAATATTAGGACAGCGAATAGTAAGTTAAGCAAAACCGGATCCTCCAACCCAACTGAATTGTTTGAATGTCTAAATGTCACAATTGCTATTTTATAATATTGATTTCCATTTTCCCATTAATTCTTTGTGTCGTTTGCATAAAAAAAACCTGCCGGCAAAAGGCAGGGGATTAAGAAATCAATTCCAATTTAAGATCCAGATTTTTTAATAATTGTTCAATCGTTTTTTGTTGTTCTTCGTTCAATGGCACTAATGGCAGGCGCACACCACCGACGGATATGCCTTTTAAGTTTAATGCCGCTTTTACAGGTACAGGGTTTGGTGCTATGAACATCCCTTTCATGATTGGCAATAGTCTGCGATGCTCTTTCGCCGCTTCATGAATATTGCCATTTAAGAAATGTTGAATCATTGTTTTCATTTCGTTGCCGATGATATGGGAAGCCACGGAAATGACCCCAGTGCCTCCAACAGCCAAAGAAGGCAATGTCAAGCTGTCGTCTCCGCTATAAAGGGAGAAGTCATCCGGCGTATTTTCGATGATTTGCGCCATTGCATCCAAACTTCCACTTGCTTCTTTGATGGCAACGATATTCGGGATTTCCGCAAGGCGAACTACAGTGTCAACGGATAGATTGACTACGCTGCGACCCGGAATATTATATAAAATCACTGGCAGTTTAGTACTTTGAGCGATGCTTTTGAAGTGTTCGTACATGCCTTCCTGGTTCGGCTTATTGTAGTATGGTGTAACTAACATGACACCATCCACACCGGCTTCCTCCGCTTTTTCCGTAAGTTCAATGGAAGCTCTCGTATTATACGAGCCGGTACCTGCAATTACAGGAACTCTTCCATTTACGGTTTTTACGACAAATTTGAATAGTTCGACTTTTTCACCTTCTGTTAAAGTAGGTGATTCTCCGGTTGTACCGCATACAATCAAGCCGTCTGTTCCATTGGCAATCAAATAATCGACCAACTTTTGCGTAGCGTCAAAATCTACGTCACCATTTTGGTCAAATGGCGTTACCATTGCAGTTAATACTCTTCCAAAATTCATTTCTTCTCCACATCCTTTTCATTTTTTTGTAATGGAGAAGGGCAATTGTCAATTAAACGCAAAAAGCAACAACGAAGAGCTTCGTTGTTGCAAAAAAATTGAATTTTTTGCGTAAGATAGCCCTCCATATAGTTTCCTATATGACAGTCCTGCACTTATTCAATGCAGAACCAGCCTCTGGAAAAATGAGTTTCCAGAGACTTCGGCAAATCCCCCTTTCCACAATCATCATTGGACCTCATTATCCTCAAACTGTGTACTCTTGGTCTTTGCGCCTCTATCCTTACTTCAAAACAATATTGAATTGAAATAAGTCGATGTATAATTAAATACATTTTATATTCTTTTTATTGGAAATGCAATATTTATTAAGTATCAAGAACGTATAAATGTTTTTAATATTATATAAAATGCAGAAAAATTTGAAATATTCAAGTGGAAGGGTGAAAAATTAAGAAATTTAATTGTTATTCTTACTTTCATGAATAATGAAGATCAATTGGATTTGGTGTGGACTGCAATGAATCAAACGGCCTTGGGGAACCAGGGTTTCCCAAGCGGTAATGCGGATGACTTGAAAAGAGTGCCCTAAAGGGGAATATTGGAAAAATGGATTCGCCGGTTTTCAATGAAAAAACCGGCGAATGGTTTTTATTTATGGTGCAAAATATAGGATAAAGCCGATTGGAAAAAGTACTTCTTCTTTTCGTCATTCATCTTCAACAGTTCGTCCTGATTGATTAACTGTATGTGGTGTAACGGGGAATATTTCTTTGCAGATGCAGTAAAGGATTGATTGGAAACGATCAATGCGCCATTCGCCCCATGCCTTTTTCTTTTGGCGGCTATTTTTTGGACCCTTCGAATATCGACAGCCTTTTGTGACTCGAGAATTTGCACAATATATTTTTTTGTGCCTTTCCATAAAATAAGGTCAACATCATAACCATCCAGCTCTTTTGTGACGATTGCGACATATCCCCGCTTTTCAAAATGGGATTTTAATAAATAAAGGTATTCAATTTTTTGTAAATGGTCTTGTGTCAAATCCGCTTCCCAGTCATCATTTTTCACCATGTGAATCATGCGGCAAATCAAATAGAAAAGAAAGCGGAAACTGGATACTCTGAAAGGTTTATAAAAAATGATCACCGTGATGAAAAGCATCAAATACAACTTAAGATCAAATATATCCGGATTGATTGAAAAGGAACTGTAAAGGGCAATGACAATTCCGAAACTGAACATGAGAATCATTAAAAACTCAATCGCTTTGCTGCCAAAATTTCTTTGTTTCATCGTTGTTCATTCCTTGTTTTTAATTCTATTTTTTACGTGTTGCCCGAAATCTATTCCTAAAACAGAATAATTGATTACCACCGGGATATTTGTGTATGATAAGAAAAACATTTCAATTTCGAGATAAATAGAGTTGGAATTTTTGGAGGATGAAGAATGGAAATAGGATTAACGACATTTGTTGAAACGACTCCCGATGTAAGAACCGGAAAAGTGATCAGTCATGCTGAACGCCTCCGGGAAGTGGTGGAAGAAATCGAACTGGCGGATGCAGTGGGATTGGATGTTTACGGTGTTGGGGAACATCATCGGAAGGATTACGCCTGTTCAGCTCCTGCCGTTTTGCTTGCAGCTGCGGCAACGAAAACAAAACGCATCAGGCTGACAAGTGCGGTAACGGTATTATCATCCGATGATCCTGTCCGGGTGTATCAACAATTTGCCACGCTGGATGCGATTTCCAATGGACGGGCGGAAATTATGGCCGGCAGAGGTTCTTTCATTGAATCTTTCCCGCTGTTTGGGTATGACTTAAAGGATTATGATGAATTGTTTGAGGAAAAATTGCAATTATTGCTGCAAATTCAAAAAAATGAATTGATTCATTGGAACGGGAAACATCGTCCAAGCATTGATGGCAGAGGAGTGTATCCGAGACCGGAAAAAGAGGTTCCCATTTGGATTGCAAGCGGCGGGACTCCACAATCGGTAGCACGGGCAGGGGTATTGGGATTGCCATTATGTTTGGCAATCATCGGCGGCAGTCCATTGCAATTTGCCCCTTTGGTGAAGCTGTATTACCGCGCGGCTAAAGAAGCGGGACATGATCTTTCAAAACTTAAAGTGGCCACCCATTCTCACGGGTTTGTGGCAGATACGACGGAAGAAGCGGTGGAAAAATTTTTCCCTCCAACCCAATATGCAATGAATGTTTTAGGCAGGGAACGGGGATGGGGACCATATACCCAAGCGACTTTCGATTACGCCAGAAGTATGGAAGGGGCACTGTATTGCGGGGATGTTAAAACCGTCGCCGAAAAAATAATTTTCTTGCGCAAAAATGTGGGAGTAACCCGCTTTATGCTGCACTGCCCTGTTGGCTCTATGGCACATGAAGATGTGATGAGATGTATTGAGTTGTTAGGAAAAGAAGTGGCGCCGATTGTCCGGGAAGAAGTGGCAAAATGGGAAGCGGAAGGGAATGGGCAAATCGAATTTTAAGCAATAAAAAAAGCGGATTGGAAAATGGTTCTTTTTCCAATCCGTTTTTTGACCGACAAAAGTATTCCCCAGGAAAACAACCGTCAAATGATGACCATATCCGGAGGTTAATGAACGTATTCGGCTTCCATTTCTTTTATTTTTTCGTACAGCATTTTATTCACAGGCGTATCGATTCCGTATTTTTCTCCAAGTTTAAGTACGGTGCCGGAGAATAATTCCACTTCACTTGGCCGCTTTGCATCTACATCTTGCGCCATGGATGGTTTTCCATCAGGGCTTAAAGTGCTTAATACATCGAGCCAATATTGCAAATCCTGTTCGGATAACGGGACACCCGCTTTCTCGGAAATGGCAATGACTTCTTTCATCGCAGCAATCATCGTATTTCTTGCTTCCCCTTCATTTTGCACTGTCCCGTAATTGCCCTTGTAGACGGCGACCGTTTGATTGACCCCAACGTTCAACATAAATTTTCCCCAGAGGCGATGGGTCATGTTCGTATCTACTTGATGGGGGAGTTGGACGGAATCGAAAAATTCTCTTAGGCCTTTTGTTTTTTCGCTGATGATGCCTGGTTCTTTATCGCCAAAAACGAGAATCCCTTTATGGTCATAAGTCAGTTTGTTGCCGACTTTTACTGCATCCATGCCTTGCGCAACGCAGTAAAGGACTTTGTCAAAACCGTAAGCTTGCCCGATCATTTCTTCGCTAATGATGCCGTTCAACGCGGAAATGATGATTGTATTTTCTCCAACGTGGTGTTTGGCAAAGCGAATGGCTTCCTCCAAACCGTGAAATTTCACCGTAAAAATAAGCAAATCTGCCGGTTCCACCTGTTCATCAGGCGTTACATAGCGAAATTCACATTTTTCCCCATTGCAGAATACGCCTTCATTTTTATATTTTTGTATGCGTTGTTCATCGGCGATGATCCGTACATTTTCTTTGGGCAATTTTTTTGATAAATGGTGGCCATACATGATGCCCAGCGCACCGAGACCGATGATGGATACCCTTTGTATTCTCATGATTGAACCTTCCTTCATCCTCTTCATTTTTTACAACCCTTTGTTTAGTTTACCAAATACTGCCGTATGAAAGAACCGATTTGCTGTGGGGAATTTATCCATTCAATGTTCCTTGCAAATTGTAAAAAGTGGTTTGGAACAAAAAAGAGGTGCGGGAGGATTCCCGCACCAAAGGGAGTAGATAAGAAAGGGGTTTTGAAAGTAAGGATTTAAAGCATGGGGCAACAATGTAAATGCTTTTACAAATTGTAATCCATCCATCCTTTTGTCTAAATTGTACCCCGAATGAGTGAAGTTTAAAAGCAAGATAATGGATTTTCAAAGATTATTCAAAACTTTTTGAACAGTTATGGACAAACGATTATTCAAATGTTTTAAGGAAAAGTACTTCATAATGATTTTACGGATATGGAATGTGTTATAATTGAAGAAATTTTGTGGGATAAGAAAAAATATTTGAGGTGAACTGTATGATTAAAATTACAGCTGATAGTACATGTGATTTATCTCCCCAAATTATAGAACAATTTGATATTTCATTGATGCCTTTGCATGTATTGATTGATGACGAAGATTTCCGCGATGGTATTGATATTGAACCGAAAGATATATTCCGTTATGTCGGACAGGAAGGAAAATCATGCAAAACGGCGGCGGTCAATACGTTTGAATATGAAAATTTTTTCAAGGAATTTTCCCAGAATTATGATGCGGTGATACATATCAGTTTAGGTTCAGGTTTTTCCTCTTGCTGCCAAAATGCAAAAATGGCTGCCCAACAGTTTGATAATGTGTATGTGGTGGATTCGCAAAATCTTTCAACTGGAAGCGGTCACATTGTTTACGAAGCCGCACTGATGGCACAAGAAGGGGTTCAACCGGAAGAGATTGTCAAACATTTGGAAGAGGTGGCTCCTAAAGTGGATGCCAGCTTCGTTATTGATACAATGGAATACTTGAGAAAAGGCGGACGTTGTTCCGGAATTGAAGCGTTCGGCGCCACTTTGTTAAGAATTAAACCGTCCATCGAAGTGGTCGATGGAAAAATGATTGTCGGCAAAAAATATCGGGGAAATTTTGACCGTTGCATCGTGAATTATGTAAAAGATCGTCTTGAAAATAACAATGATATCGATTATTCAAGAGTGTTCATCACCCATTCCTATTGCTCGCCGGAAACGGTTCAAAAAGTGAGAGAGGCCGTTGAAACCTATGCTAATTTCGAACAAATCATCGAAACGACTGCAGGCTGCACCATTTCCTCCCACTGCGGACCCAATACGTTAGGAATCCTGTATAAAAGAAAAAGTAAAAAATGACGGGAATAGCAAACTGTCTGGAAGAACTTCCGGACAGTTTTTTTCGTGTGCAATGCAAGTCCTAAAATGTGGAAAAATATACACGGTTGTTTGTATAATAAAACTAGAATCATTTTAAAAGAATACCAGGAGGGATTGGAATGGATCCGAAGGCGAAAAGAACAGCACTTAGAGGTATCACATACGGGTTGTATATTATTGGTACAAAAGATAATGAAGGGGTAAACGGCTTTGCAGGAAACTTTTTAACACAAACTTCTTTTGAGCCGCCTCTTGTAGCGATTGCTGTAAAAGAGGGCACCCGCTCCCAAAAACAGATCGCAGAAAGCGGCGTATTCAGCGTCAATATTTTGGAAAGCGGACAAAAAGATATGGTCACTGCTTTCTTTAAATCATTGCAACCGGAAGGCAATACATTGGCTGGCTATGAATTCTACACGGAAGAAACAGGCTGCCCGATTTTTAAAGATGCATTGAGTTTCTTCGAATGCAAAGTGGTGGACAAGGTTGAAAAAGGAGACCATTACATTTACGTTGGAGAAGTGATCAATGCCGGCGTCCATCGCGAAGGCGATCCGCTTACAATGAAAGAAACCGGCTTCTATTATGGCGGATAAAATTTTTCATAAAAACAATGTCCCAACATAATATGGTATTGGGAGTTTTGAAAAGCTTTCCTAAAGCAATCATGCTTAGGGGAGCTTTTTTCTATCTCATAGACTCGCAAATTAAAATTCTTTGGTATCAGAAACAAAACGTAAACATACTATGATATAAATTAAAAGCCCTGAATGGAGGGAAGGCGCTATCGATATCTTAAAGAAAATCAGAGAACATAGAGAAGAAGAGGAAAAGCTGAAGTGGGAAGGTACCTTTGCCGAGTATTTGGAAATTGTAAAAAAACGGCCAGAAGTTGCACAATCCGCACATGCTCGCGTTTACAATATGATTAAAAGCGCAGGGATAGAGGAAAAAAATGGACAAAAGATATATAAATTTTTCAGCAATGAAATCTTCGGATTGGAGTCAACGATTGAACGGCTGGTGGAAGAATATTTCCATCCCGCAGCAAAAAGACTGGATGTACGGAAACGGATTTTGCTTCTCATGGGGCCGGTCAGCGGTGGGAAATCAACCATTGTCACTTTGTTAAAGCGGGGATTGGAGAAATATACCCGCACCGATGAAGGAGCGGTCTATGCCATCAAAGGATGCCCGATGCATGAAGATCCATTGCATTTAATCCCCCATCATCTCCGGGAGGATTTCTACAAAGAATACGGCATCCGCATTGAAGGCAGTTTATCGCCATTGAATCAATTGCGTTTGGAACAGGAATATGGCGGCCGTATTGAAGATGTCATCGTGGAGCGCATTTTCTTCTCGGAAGATAAACGCGTCGGAATTGGGACATTCACCCCATCCGATCCAAAATCCCAAGACATCGCAGATTTGACAGGCAGCATCGATTTCTCGACGATTGCGGAATACGGTTCGGAATCCGATCCGCGAGCCTACCGTTTTGACGGCGAATTGAATAAAGCAAACCGCGGGTTGATGGAATTCCAGGAAATGTTAAAACTTGATGAGAAATTTTTATGGCACTTATTGTCTTTGACTCAGGAAGGAAACTTCAAAGCGGGCCGGTTCGCGTTAATTTCAGCCGATGAGCTTATCGTGGCCCATACGAACGAAACCGAATACCGTTCCTTCATTGCCAATAAAAAGAACGAAGCGCTTCACTCAAGAATTATCGTAATGCCTGTACCATACAATTTAAAAGTGAGCGAAGAAGTGAAAATTTATGAAAAAATGATCAAGGAAAGCGATATGGCCCATGTGCATATAGCCCCGCACGCATTAAGAGTCGCCGCCATCTTCTCAGTATTGACAAGACTGGAAGTGCCGAAAAAACAAGGCATAGACATTGTGAAAAAAATGCGGCTTTACGACGGTGAAACGGTGGAAGGATATAATTCAGCGGATGTGGAGGAATTGAAAAAAGAATATCCGAATGAAGGAATGAAGGGCATCGATCCACGCTATGTCATCAACCGCATTTCATCGGCCATTATCCGCAAAGAAGTGCCATCCATCAATGCGTTGGACGTTTTAAGGTCATTAAAAGATGGACTAGATCAACATCCATCCATCTCGCCGGAAGAGCGGGAAAAATATTTGAACTACATTGCCATCGCAAGACGGGAATATGATGAAATCGCGAAAAATGAAGTGCAAAAAGCCTTCGTATATTCCTATGAAGAATCTGCCAAAACGCTTTTAAACAACTATTTGGACAATGTGGAAGCTTATTGCAACAAACAAAAAATCAAAGATCCGCTGACTGGCGAAGAATTGCCGCCGGATGAAAAATTGATGCGTTCCATCGAAGAACAAATCGGCATCTCCGAAAATGCGAAAAAGGCATTCAGGGAAGAAATTCTCATCCGCCTTTCCGCTTATGCCCGGAAAGGGAAGAAATTCGATTACAATTCCCACGAGAGACTGCGGGAAGCGATCCAAAAGAAACTGTTTGCGGATTTGAAAGATGTAGTCAAAATCACAACTTCCACAAAAACGCCGGATGAAGCACAGTTGAAAAAGATTAACGAAGTGATTGCCAGATTGATTGATGAATATGGTTATAATTCCACTTCAGCGAATGAATTGTTGCGTTATGTCGGCAGTTTGTTGAACAGATAAACCGAATACCGTTTCTGAACCATCAAACACTGTATGTGCTAAGATTTGTTCTTAGCACTTTTTTTAATAGAAAAATGTTGTGGTAATTCCATAAATCACGCGCATATGATAAAAAAAGTGATTTTCCAAGAGAATACGGGAAAATCATGAAAGATGGGTGATGATCAAATGAAAAAGAATAATAGGGACTATATCGTTTCAAGGGAAAATTGGTCTTTACATCGCAAGGGATATCAAGACCAGCAACGGCATATGGAAAAAGTCAGGGAAGCCATAAAAAATAATTTGCCTGATTTAATCAGTGAAGAAAGCATCATTATGTCAAACGGCCGTGATGTCATTAAAATTCCGATCCGTTCTCTCGATGAATATAAAATTCGATACAATTACGGAAAATCCAAACATGTAGGGCAGGGGCAAGGAGACAGCAAAATCGGCGATATTGTCGCGCGGGATTCCCAAGGCGGAGCCCAAGGTCCAGGGAAAGGAAAAGAGGCGGGAAATCTGCCTGGCAGAGACTATTATGAAGCGGAAGTCAGTCTGGAAGAAGTGCAAAACATTTTATTCAGCGAATTGGAATTGCCGAATCTGGAACAAAAGGAACTGTCCAATATCATAACAGAAAAAATTGAATTCAACGATATCCGCAAAAAAGGGTTAATGGGGAATATAGACAAAAAACGCACCATCCTTTCAGCCATTAAGCGAAATGCGCTGAGAGGAAAGGCGCAAATTACGCCGATCACCGAGGAAGATTTGCGTTTTAAAACCTGGAATGAGGTAGTGAAACCGGAATCCAATGCGGTTGTATTAGCGATGATGGATACAAGTGGAAGTATGGGCAATTTTGAGAAATATTGCGCCCGGTCATTTTTCTTTTGGATGACCCGCTTTTTGCGGACGAAATACGAAAAAGTGGAAATTGAGTTTATTGCCCACAGTACGGAAGCGAAGGTCGTAACGGAAGAAGAATTTTTCACAAAAGGGGAAAGTGGAGGAACGATTTGTTCGTCCGCCTATTTGAAAGCGCTCGAGCTTATTAAACGGAAGTATAGCCCAAACCGTTACAATATATATCCAGTTCACTTTTCAGACGGTGAAAACATGTCCAGCGACAATGAAAAATGTTTGAAGCTTGTCGGTGAACTGATGAAAGTTTCCCAAATGTTCGGATATGGGGAAGTGAACGCTCTGAACCGTTATTCCACATTAATGAACACGTATAAAAAAATCGATAACCCGAAATTCCGCCATTATGTGATCCGGCAGAAAAGCGATGTCTACGAAGCGTTAAAAAGCATGTTCCGCAAACAGGAAGCGAATGCTTAAAGGGGTGAATGAAGTGGATAAAGAACTTCAAAAAGCAATCGATGAAATTACGGAAATCGCGATCGGATTCGGGTTGGATTTTTACCCAATGCGATATGAAATCTGCCCTGCGGATATCATTTATACAATCGGAGCCTACGGGATGCCGACGAGGTTTTCCCACTGGAGCTTCGGAAAGCAATTTTACAAAATGAAATTGCATTATGATTTGGGCCTTAGCCAAATATACGAACTTGTCATCAATTCGGATCCATGTTACGCCTTTTTGCTGGAATCCAACACCCTCACGCAAAACAAACTGATAGTTGCCCATGTATTGGCCCATTGCGATTTCTTTAAAAATAATGTCCGTTTTTCCAATACGAGAAGGGACATGGTGGAAAGCATGACGGCCACGGCTGAACGCATCGCAAGCTATGAACGGCAATATGGCAAATATGAAGTGGAACAATTTTTGGATGCGGTTTTGTCCATTCAGGAACATATCGATCCTTCTTTAATAAGACCGCAGTTATTGTACGAAGAGGAAGAAGAGGGTGAAGAAGAAAACATCATACTGCCAACACCTTACGACGATTTATGGAAGCTGGATGAACGGTTGGAGGAAAAAAAGGAACAGCCGAAGAAGCAAAAAAAGAAAAAATTTCCTCCAAAACCGGAGAAGGATTTGCTGCTGTTCATAGAACAATACAGCCGGGAGTTGGAAGAGTGGCAGCGGGACATCATGACCATGATGCGGGAAGAAATGTTGTATTTCTGGCCGCAACTTGAAACAAAAATCATGAATGAAGGATGGGCATCCTATTGGCATCAACGGATCATGCGGGAGCTTGATCTGGATACGGCTGAAACGATTGAATATGCGAAGCTCAATGCCGGGGTGCTCCAACCATCGAGAACCTCCATCAACCCTTATTATTTAGGATTAAAAATTTTTGAGGATATTGAACGGCGTTACGACAACCCGACGGAAGAAATGAAAAAAATGGGGGTCAAACCGGGATCAGGCAGGGAAAAAATCTTTGAAGTGCGGGAGATCGAATCGGATATTTCCTTCATCCGCAACTATTTGACAAAGGAACTGGTGGAACAAGAGGATCTATATTTGTTCGAGAAAAAAGGCAATACGTATCAAATTACGAACAAAGACTTTGAAAAAATCCGGGACCAACTTGTTTCGATGAGGGTGAACGGAGGATTTCCATACATCGTTGTTGAAGACGGGGATTATTTAAGAAACGGAGAATTGTATTTGAAACATTACTATGAAGGAATGGAACTGGATTCGTATTATTTGGAAAATGTATTGCCTTATATTTATCGTCTCTGGGGACGCCCTGTCCATATGGAAACGGTGGTTGAAGGAAAACCTGTCCTTTATTCTTATGATGGGAAACGGAATTCAAGAAAGACTCTATGAATCCATGATGGGTTTTGTTGAAGCTCATGAAAAAATTCATGGGCTTTTATTTTTTTATTGCTATGAATTTATTATGTTTACGAAGAAATAGCATCAACATCGCACTTAACGTTAGGTAACTCTTCTAAAATTTTGCTAATATAAAAGTATAGCACAATGGAACTAGTATTTTGAATTTTGTGTTATGCACCTAGGAGAGAAAAACAATTATGTTAAGAAAATTAAATTGGAAAAAAATCACTTGGGCTATTTTGTTTGTTTCATTATTGCTTTCGGTTATCTTTATCATTTCCCGGATGATCATGGCACCAGCGGAATTGAAAGCGATGGAGGAGCATGCGAAAGTCAAGACCGATTATGTTTTGATGCTTTTGCAATGCATTTCGGGATTATTGATTATGATGATTCCGACTTTCATTGAACGGAAAATTTCGATCGATATTCCCGACTCAATCGAAGTCATCTTTTACACTTTTCTCTTTTGTGCCATCTATTTGGGGGAAGTGAGAAACTTTTATTATTTGGTTCCTTATTGGGATACGATACTGCATGCATTCAGCGGAGTGATGCTGGGAGCCCTGGGATTCATTTTGGTGAGATTTTTGAATGAGTCAAAACATACACATATTCAATTAACCCCGTTTTTCGTTTCTTTTTTTGCTTTTTGTTTTGCGGTCACAATGGGGACACTGTGGGAAATTTATGAGTTTTTGGCAGATGGGCTTTTATCAACCAATATGCAAAAATTTATCGCATCGGATTTTACGGTGCTCATTGGAAGAGAAGCTTTGAGTGATACGATGATGGATTTGATTGTGGATACAGTGAGCGCATTTTTTATTTCCTTGTATGGTTACATCCAATTAAAAAGATGGGAGAAACAAGGTTATCTTTAATCTTTGATAAAGATGAAACAAGCGTGTAGAAAGTCAGACTCTACACGCTTTTTTGACATTCGGCAATATTAATAAGATTGCGTTTCCCGCCCTTTTTGAACGGCTTCTTCCACCGCCTTTTTCGCATTGTGAGCGCCAAGCGGATGGAACTCTTCCGCAATTTCTTCACGGTTTTTCTCTTTATTTTTTGCTTCCAATCCTTCCCGTAAGCGTCTTCCGTATTCTTCATCGGCCGCTTCCGCATAAGAAATCATCTTTTCTTGTATATCTTTTGGGCAAATGGACAAGTCGTTGACAAGGTTATTGATCAGCTCGTCTTTTTCCCATTGTTCGAAATTGCGGTAAGTTTCTCCCGCTTGTTTAAAATCATTTCTCCGGTCGATCGGTTCCCGTAAAAGTTCCCCTTCGATCCATGGAGTATGTTCTGTTCCGACTTGTTCCGCTTCTTTCAAGCCGCCCATGCTGGAAGGCTCATAGTTGACGTGCGGGTTTTGATTTGGCCCTTTATCGTTGTGGTACCGCATTATACCGCCTTCATGGTTTGTGGCCACCCGTTTTTTTGGAGCGTTGATCGGGAGTTGCAGGTAGTTGGCCCCAAGGCGATAGCGCTGCGTATCGGAATAGGCGAAGGTTCTTCCTTGCAGCATTTTGTCATCGGAGAAATCAAGCCCATCCACAAGTACGCCTGTTCCAAAGGCGGCTTGTTCCACTTCAAGAAAATAGTTTTAAGGATTTTTGTTCAACACCATTCGTCCAACAGGAAGCCATGGGAACTGATCTTTCGGCCAAAGTTTCGTGCAATCCAACGGGTCAAAGTCCAGCTCTGGATGAGGACCGTCCTCCATTATTTGAACGAACAATTCCCACTCCGGATAATCGCCTCTTTCGATGGCTTCATATAAATCCTGGGTGGCGTGGTTAAAGTTTTTCCCCTGTATTTCCTGGGCTTCCTTCGTCGTCAAATTCCTGATTCCCTGTTTTGGTTCCCAATGATATTTGACAAGAACCGCTTTTCCTTCACTGTTCACCCATTTGTAGGTATTTACTCCGGATCCCTGCATCATGCGGTAGTTTGCAGGAATTCCCCATGGGGAATAAATAAGGGTCACCATATGAAATGATTCCGGGGAATTCGCGCAAAAGTCAAAGAATCTTTTGGCGTCTTGAATATTTGTGACAGGATCCGGACGGAATGCGTGAATCATATCCGGAAATTTCATCGGATCCCGGATGAAGAAGATTTTTAAATTGTTACCGACCAGATCCCAGTTTCCATCTTCCGTATAAAACTTCACCGCAAAACCTCTTGGGTCCCGAACGGTCTCCGGGGAGTGGAGTCCGTGCACAACCGTTGAGAAACGGACGAATACAGGCGTTCTTTTTCCTTTTTCCTGGAACAATTTCGCTCTTGTATACTTTGAAGCGGGCTCGTTTCCGACGGTGCCGTAAGCTTCAAAGTAACCGTGGGCTCCGGCACCCCGTGCATGAACGATGCGCTCCGGAATTTTTTCCCGGTCAAAATGGCTGATCTTTTCAATGAAATCGTAGTTTTCCAGTAATGCCGGACCACGGTTACCGACTGTCCGGATGTTTTGATTGTCCGTCACCGGGTGGCCCTGACGGTTCGTTAATGTATCATCTTTTTCAATATTGGTCAGGTGTTTCTCATCGTTGTTTGTCATGATGTTCAACTCCATTATTAAATTGGCACAATAATTGGCAAAATCATCGGTTTTTTCTTCGTCTTTTCATATAAAAATTGTCCCACTTCTTTTTTGACGGCTTTTTTCATGGCAAAAAGATTCGGATCTTTCTCTTTGAAAGGTTCAATCGCTTTTCTTGCCATTTGATTGATATGGCGGATTAATTCCTCCGACTCTTTTGCATAGACAAAGCCTCTGGAAATGGAGTCCGGTTCTGATACCAGACTGCCGTCAGACTTGTCGATGGTAATGACAATGACGAGCATTCCTTCTTCTGACAACTGTTTTCGGTCTCTTAAGACGATATCTTCAATTCCTTCTTCACCAAATCCATCTACATAGGCATCTCCAGCCGGAATTTTTCTAGTTTGCCGTGCATCTTGATACTGAATATCCACCACATCGCCGTTGTTCAGAATGAAAATATTTTTTGGATCTACCCCGACATCTTCCGCCAATTTGGCATGCAAATGCATCATGCGGTATTCCCCGTGAATCGGTATGAAGTATTTTGGCTTCATTAATGTGAGCATCAGTTTCAAGTCTTCTTGATAGCCATGACCGGAAACATGCATTCCTGTTTTGCTGGCAGCACCGTAAATGACATTGGCGCCAAGTTTGAATAAGTTGTCCACAATTTTTGTGACATCTCTTTCGTTGCCAGGGATGGGGGACGCCGCAAAAATGACCGTATCTCCCGGGTCGATTCGAACATCCCGATTGCTGTTTGTAGAAAGTCTTGAAAGAGCGGCGAGAGGTTCACCCTGACTGCCTGTACAAAGAACAACGACTTTTTCGGACGGCCATTGTTTTACATCCTTTGCATCAATCAGCAGCCAATCAGGAATGTCGACATACCCGTATTTTTTGGCGACGCTGACGACATTCACCATGCTTCTGCCGAGCAAGGCTAGCTTACGGTCCGTCTTGATGGTTGCTTCAACGATCTGTTGTATACGATTAACATTGGATGCAAAGGTCGAAATAATAATTTTACCTGTTGCATTGAAGAAGGATTCTTCGATTTGTTTTCCCACTTCTCTTTCGGAAGGTGTCGACCCGGGCCGCTCCGCATTGGTGCTTTCCGAGATGAGAAGCAGCACACCGTCGTCTCCGGTCTTCGCCATTTTATGGATCTCTGAAAATTGCTGGTTTACAGGAGTGAGGTCAAATTTGAAGTCGCCTGTGTGAACCACTTTTCCCTCAGGCGTATGGAAGACGATGCCTAAGCAATCCGGTATGCTGTGGCTCACTTTAAAGAACGTCACTTGAATTTGGCCGAAATTCAATTCGGAGTCTGAATGAATTTCAATCAATGTGGATTCGCGGAAAATTTTATGCTCTTTCAGCTTTAATTCGATTAGTCCCAATGTAAATCGGGTCGCATACACGGGCACATTGATTTTTTTCAGAAAATACGGTATCCCTCCAATATGATCTTCGTGACCGTGGGTGACGATTATTCCCCGTATTTTATGTTGGTTTTCCAAAAGATAAGTAAAATCCGGAATGATTAAATCGACACCCAAAAAAGACCGATCGGCAAACTTTCCTCCACAGTCCACTATCACTAAATCATCGCCGTATTCAATCACATACATATTTTTCCCAATCTCGTTGATTCCACCGAGTGCAAAAATTGAAAGCATATCTTTAGATGACAAAATCATCCCCTCAATCCATCAAATTTCCTTTTATCAGTATTGGTTTTTCTTTTGTTTCATATACAGTGGAAAACAAAAAGGGCCTGCTTCCCAAATACCTTTGGGAGGCAGGCTGAACGGCTAATTTGATAATGCACGCATGATGGCGCTTGGATTGAATCCGACAATCCATTGGCCGTCAATTTCGATTTGAGGAACGCCCATTTGTCCGGTTTTGTTAACCAGATCAAACATGAGTTGAGGACTCTCTTCCACATTAATTTCTTTGAAAGGGATGTTTTGTTGCAGCAAAAAGTTTTTCACCATGACGCAATAAGGACAACTGCTCGTTGTATACACTGTTACGCTCTTCAAAAAATTTTCCCCCTTTTTCAAATTTTATAAATACCCCTATATGTATATTATTTAATTTCGATTTAAACGTCCATTTATAAGTATTTTATTTCGTATTGTTTATTTTTACATACAAGGGTATAAAACAACAAAATTGAACCGAATAATCATAAATCTCTTTTTCACGAATAGTATGGTTAATAAATAATAGAAAGATTGGAGTTTTGACGAATGGTTTTACTAGAGGTGATGATGGAATGACTCTCATTATTTGCGTGTTGGAAATAGTCTATTTGTTTTTATGGATGGGCTCGGGAAACAAGATATTTTTCCTTGTCGCATTGGCCATTTTTCTCTGGTGGATTTATGAAATGCGCAAAGAGGCGAAAATCCGCCAAGAGAAAATCGAACAGGATACGATTCAGAAACTGGAAAGAATTCCCCATAACAGAAGAGCGGTTTCGGAAGATTGTTTATCGGCCATATTATTGGACGAGACCGCAGAAACCTTTTACTATCTGCAAAGGGAAGATGTTGAATCGAATTTCAAAAAGAAGAGCTATTCATTCGATGAAATCTACGAATGCGCCATTGCGGTAAACGACAGTATATGCTGCCTCATCTCGAAAGGGGGCATTCATGGATGGTCAATTCTTCAAGATGATGTTGAAATCTATAATGAAGAGGATTTTAAAGAAGAGGATACCATCAAGAAATTAAGTTTAAAAATCATTGTAGATGATCTTTCAAAACCCCTGATTGAATTCACATTCTTCGAGGACAAACGCGGCATTGAAAAAGACTCTGATGAATATGAGGAAATATGGCGGGAGTGCAAAAAATGGCATCAAAAAATCAGCGTCATCATTAAACGGGACAACCGGGAAAGGGACAAGATTGCGGTAAACAGCTGGGCTCACAATTAGTTTGTTGGGAACGATCCTGAAAGGTTCAGTAAGGGTCGTTTTTTTATGGAAATTGTTATTTTTTATTCACAACTTTTATGTATTCCATCGGTTACAATTGTTTTAAAGATGTATATAAAATATTACTTTTAGAGAGTGTGATTGGAATGTTTAATCGAGATTATAATCAAAATCCCTTTATTGTCATTTGGGAGTTGACGAGGGCTTGTCAGCTGCATTGTTTGCATTGCCGTGCGGAAGCCCAGCACCATCGACATCCTTTGGAACTCGATTTTGAAGAAGGAAAAGCATTGATTGATCAGATTTATGAAATGGATAATCCGATGCTTGTCTTCACAGGAGGGGATCCCCTTGAGAGGGAAGATGTATTTGATTTGGCGGAATACGCAATCTCAAAAGGGATGAGGGTATCGATGACTCCATCGGCGACTCCGAATGTGACAAAAGAAGCCATTCAGAAGGCGAAAGAAATTGGGCTTGCAAGATGGGCGTTCAGTTTGGATGGGCATTGTGCGGAAGTGCATGACCATTTCCGGGGGACAAGCGGTTCATTTAATCTGACAATGAAAGCGATTTCATTTATACATGAGTTGGATTTGCCTTTGCAGATCAATACGGTCATCTCCCGCTACAATGTTGATTATTTGGATGAAATGGCAAAATTGGTGGAGGATTTGAATTGTGTTTTATGGAGCGTTTTTTTCCTTGTTCCAACCGGCAGAGGGAAAGAATCGGATATGATTTCCCCTGTAGAACATGAGAAGGTGTTCCGATGGCTTTATGATTTGTCGAAGAGAGTGCCTTTTGACATTAAAACAACGGCTGCCCAGCATTACCGCCGCGTCGTCATCCAGCAAAAATTCCGGGAACGCCAAGGAATGGTCGACCTTGACCATATTGATTATGAGGATGCATTAATGAAGGGGAAAACTGGCCAATTTGACGGCTTGGGAAGGGCTCCGCAAGGCGTCAATGACGGGAACGGCTTTTTGTTCATTTCCCATATAGGAGATGTCTATCCAAGCGGGCTCTTGCCGATTAAGGCAGGAAATGTACGCAAAACTCCATTGGCAGAAATCTATCGGGAATCAGAGATTTTTAAGAATCTAAGAAATCCGGATTTGTACAAAGGAAAATGCGGAGTGTGCGAATTCAATAAAGTATGCGGGGGTTCCCGTTCAAGAGCGTACAGTGTGACGGGAGATTATATGGAAAGCGAGCTGTATTGTGTATATATTCCAAAAGCAATGCGCAAGAAAGCCAAAGTGGAATAGGATATCAAATAGATGCCATAGGCGGTGAAGGGAATATCTTTTTCGCATATGGCATCCTTTTAGTTATATGTAAAAAACGATCGTTTTAGTGACGGTCGTTATTTTTATTGTTTTTTTTAAAAAAAAAACAAATAGAAAGGAGGAATCCAAAAGAAAAAAAGGTTTTCATATCCCTGTTTTAAGGGATGAAAAATGGGAAAGGGAGAACAAAGCAGTTATTGCTTTGTACAGAAAAATATCTATGAGCAGAGATATTTAAAACAATTCGCAAGAAATGCGTTGCGAATTGAGGGAGAAATTTATCGCCCTCCCGGATTTTGTCTGGAAATCTGGGGAAAGGATAACGCTGCTGAATTCGGTGTGGGACGAAAACTACAGTAAGCCCGAATTCAAATGACGCATTGAAAAACTTAAAACAGGGATTAAAAAAGCGTACCTATTAGTACGCATGACAAATAGCCCTACAATCTTGAATTTTTTCAGATTGAGGGCTATTTTGCTAT
>NZ_JBHSNQ010000175.1:0-19567 GCF_042655065.1 Ureibacillus suwonensis | reverse complement strand
GGTTGGAAAGTCTTGAAGCTCGTTATGAAAACTTGCGTCAATGATCTTAATTGAACCGCCGTATACGGAACCGTACGTACGGTGGTGTGAGAGGACGGGAGTTAATCGCTCCCTCCTACTCGATTTATTATTTTTCATATTGCAGGATTAATTTGATCATCTCTTTCGGCGTTTTCGGTCTTTCCGCTTTCGACATCGCATCCAAAATGGAATCTTTATTCCGGATTAACGTTTGCAGGGATTTCAGGAACGTTTCTTTCGTCAATTGTTCCTCTTCCAACACTTCCGCAAATCCTTGATTTTTGAACAATCTTGCATTCAATATTTGATCCCCGCGGCTTTTCGATGATGATAAAGGAATGAGCAGCATCGGTTTCTTTAATGCAAGGAATTCAAAAATGGAGTTGGAGCCTGCACGGGATACGACGAAATCCGCCGCGCTGATCAGATCCGGCAATTCCGTTGTAACATATTCGAACTGTTTATATCCTTTCAATTCCAATAAAGACGAATCGACATTCCCTTTTCCGCATAGATGGATTACATTGAAATCCTTCAACAGTTCAGGCAAATTGCTCCGGATGGCATCATTCAGGACGACTGATCCCAAGCTGCCTCCCATGACAAGAAGCACAGGTTTTCGATTTTCAAATTGACAAAGTTTGAATCCGCGCATTTTATTTCCTTTAAAAAGCTGTTCACGAACCACCGAGCCGGTGCATGTCGACTTCTCTTTCGGCAAATATTTCAAGGTTTCCCGGAACACGGTGAAAATATGGGATGCAAAAGGCTGGGCCAACTTATTGGCAAGCCCGGGCGTCACATCGGATTCATGGATCACGACCGGTATATTTGACAATTTCGCCGCAATCACGACCGGTACGGACACGAAACCGCCTTTTGAGAATACAATGGATGGTTTGACTTTTTTCAAAATCGCGAAAGCTTGGCCGATCCCTGCCAGCACTTTGAAGGGATCCGTAAAGTTTTTCAATGAAAAGTACCGTCTCAATTTGCCGCTTGAAATGCTATGGTATGGAAGGTCGGGGAAATTTTTTGTAATCAATTCTTTTTCAATTCCATCATGGGATCCGATGTAATGGATGGAATAGCCTTCCTCTTGCAAAGAAGGAATAATCGCTTCATTCAATGAAACGTGCCCTGCAGTTCCCCCACCTGTTAAAACGATTGTTTTTTTGTCCACGATAATTCTCCTATTCTCATGAAACTGCATTCTTGATGATTACATTATGCCGTCAACACTGATTTTATCATAAAGCGCCATAGAAACAATGGTGTAAGCAGAAGGCGGGCCGGATTTTGCCTATTTGCCAGGCAAGCCTGAATCCATTTAATTTTCCAAAAAACCCTCCAACCCACAGCCACACAAAAACACCCACCAATTGAGATGGGTGATTTGTTTCTTCCCTTACATTTGAATGAACTGTTGTGTCCAATAGTATCCATTTTCAACAAAGCCTACGCCGATATGGGTATAATTCGCATTTAATATATTCGCCCGATGCCCTGGTGAATTCATCCATGCATTTACCACCTGTTCCGGTGTTCTTTGGCCTTGGGCAATATTTTCACCAGCCGCTCTGTATTGGATACCGGCTGCACGCATTTGGTCAAACGGGCTGCCGTAAGTGGGACTTGTATGGGAAAAATAACCTAAATTCGCCATATCCTGTGATTTTGCTTTGGCAACGGCCATTAAAGGATTGTACATCGTAAGAGGTTTCAGACCCGCTTTGGCCCGTTCCGCATTTGTCAACTCAACGACTTGTCTTTCAAACTCTGAAACTTGGTTGGTAACAGAAGTTGACGGTTTCTCTTTTGTTGCAGGATTTTCCGATTGCGGCTCTGCATTTTGTGTTGATGGAACTGCAGGTGCCGCTTGTTCCCCACCTTTTGACGGGCTGGATGGATTTCCTTTGAAATAGTGATTGATTTGTTTGGACGTTCCGTTATTTGTCCCTTTGCCGCTTTCTGTTTCATCTTTTGCGGTATGTTGAGAGGCATTTGTCTGTCCTGAAGAATTGTCAGCTATTGAATTTGCCGGAACTTTGACAGCCGTTTTTTCCTCTTCCTGGGTCGCAGTTGGTTGCTTGAAGGCTTTAAAAGGATCGGAAACAATGCTGTTTACGGTCTTTTTTGCCAATTCGGCGGCTTGTGTCATATCTTTCAGAAGTTCATCATTTCCTAATGCCCATCGTTCAATTTTTTTGACGATGATTCCGTTATGATTTTCAAATTTGATGATTTGTATCGTTCCTGGAGGTTGCCCCGTGTTCTCCTTACTGATGGTTGTTGCACTTGCTTGGGGAACCACCGTTGCAAATAAACATAATGCACAAAAAGTCATGAACCATTTTTTCATTACTTTTCTCTCCTTTCAATATATCCATGATAAGGGAGAAAATTTGAAAAAAATGGTCCAGCTATTGCCAAAAACGCCAAATCATTTTCGGCTCAATCATTTAAAGAGTTTTCAGAAGAAAAAAATACAATGTTTTACAACTGAAAAATATATTGCTAACAATAAACTATTGACAAAAGTTGAGATTCACAGATATAAGACATTTCCTTTACGAAATTTACAACCGGTTTTCTTCGCCGATTACAGGTACGGACTGTACATTTTCTCCAATCATGACGATTTTTGGCGGCATCTTCATATATTCCGGAATCCATTGGACCAAACCGTATGCATATTGGAATAACATCGGGTATTGCATCCCTTCGATGGGAACAAAGCCTTTCATCCGATAGACCGTTGCCGGAAGCTCTCTTACCCATTCCTCAAATTCTTCCTGGGTGAAACTGCGGTTGAATTCAATCACTCTTGAATTCAAGTGCAAATGCCGTCCAATTTGGGCAGGTTGAATTTCTTTATCCCCTTTTGTTGCCTGTAAACTTTTCAAACTTGCCAATGGCACCCGTCCATGAGTCGTTTGCAGAATGAAGGCGTTCGGATTGAGCCCTTGCAATTCAAATACCACTCTCGCCTTTTCTTCTTCCGTCAACAAATCGCTTTTATTGGCGAGGATGAGATGGGCATGGCGGATTTGTTCCAGAAAAAGGCTCCGTGCCTGAGGAGAGAGTTGATCCCGACCAAGCCAACGTCTGCTGTCCGCAACAGTCACAATCCCCTTTATGTTCAACTGGTCCGCAAATAAAGGAGAATACACTGCATCCAACGCTTCCACCGGATGGGCGGCTCCGGTTGTTTCGATGATGAGCACGTCAAAATCCGCTTCATAAAGCAATGTTTGGATTTGGGCTTCCGTCTTCTCCCCGCCTGTGCAACAAATGCAACCGTCAAGGATTTCTTTTAATGGAACATCTTCATCCACCGCTTGAGAGTCAAAGGGGATTTCCCCCAGTTCATTCATGATCACAGCCGGCTTCAAACCTTCTTCTTTCAATTGCCTTAATACGTTCACCAGCATGGAAGTTTTTCCGCTTCCTAAAAAACCGCTGAATAAATAGACATCTTTCACTCATGATTCCTCCAATTCAGAAGAAAGAGCTGACATTCAAAAGTTTGAATGCAGCCCTCCCATTGCATCAATTATTGATTTTGTAATAACTCTTTCGCTTTTAAAACTTGCGGATCGTCTTTCTGGATTTTTTCACGCAAAGCATCCATTAATTTATAGGTTGTATCACCGGAAATTGCACCGGTACGTTCAAGACCATGATCTCTTTGGAATTGAACGACCGCCGATTCAGTTGATGCGTCATAGGTTTCATCAATTGTGCCCACATTGTATCCAAGGGCATCAAGCATCAATTCCGCTGATTTCACATAGTTGGAAACGACGCCTCTTTTCAATTCCGTATTTGGATCAATATAAGTTGCACTGTAATATTCAGGGTATTGCACTTCCACATCCGGTTTGATTCCTTTTTCATGAATCCAATTGCCTTTCGGTGTCAACCATTTGCCTGTCGTATATTTTAAGTTTGAACCGTCCGGAAGTTGCGTCACCGTTTGGACAGTCCCTTTACCGAAGGATGTCAAACCTACAAGCGTTGCGCCTGCCGATTCTTTCAACGCGCCTGCGAGAATTTCCGATGCGGAAGCACTTCCGTTATCAATCAATACTATAATTGGATATTTGTATTTTTTGCCGCCTTCGCTTAAAACGACTTCCGGTTCCCCTTTGCGGCTCTGCAATTTGACAATTGTTTTTCCTTCATCAATAAATAGGTTGGAAATATCAATGGCCGCATTCAGATAACCGCCAGGATTTTGGCGAACATCCAAAATGATGCTCTTCATGCCTTCCGATTCGTATTGATCCAAAAGTTTTCTCAATTCGTCGGCTGTATTTTCACTGAATGATGTGATTTGAATGTGGGCGATTTTGTCATCCCCCATTTCTCCATAAACCGTTTCAATCGGAATATCATCACGGATAATGGTCATTTCAATTAAATCTTCGGAATTTCCACGTTTGATCGTCAACGTTACCGGAGTCCCTTTTTTCCCTCGAATCAAGAGCACCGCTTCCGTCGCGCTCATGCCTTGCAAGCTTTGTCCATCAACGGAAACAATGATATCTTCCGGCAACAGCCCCGCCTTTTCCGCTGGAGAATTTTTGATAGGAGAAACAACGACAATATTGCCGTTTCGTTCCTGGATTTCAGCGCCGATGCCTTGGAAGCTGGATGAGAGTTCGGAGTTGAACTGTTCCGCTTCTTCTTTCTCCATATAATCGGAATATGGATCATCAAGGGCTTCAAACATGCCGTTGATGGCGCCATGGATAATCTTTTTATCGTCGATATCCGTATAATATTTTTCTTTCAATTCATCATAGGCATCATATAGTTGGGAAAATTCTTGCCTTTCAGTCGGAACTTCGACCACTTTCTTGTCTCCGAAAGTTAAAGCAAAGATTGTCAAACCGGCAGTAAATAATATAGTAAAGACCATCAGCATGATAAAATTGAACGGTTTTAACCGGATATATCGCTTAGCAGGTTTGTTTTGTTCTTGTTGCGGGTCTTTTTCTTGATGCGTCTCTTTCTCTTGTTGATTTTGCTCTTCCATAAATTTCACCACTCTCATATACACTTTCTTATACGAACATTTCATATTTCATATTAACAGTTTCAAGCCATTACGAAAAGAAAAAGACTGTCAACATTTTATGACAGTCGACATATTTTTGGCTTCGTTGATTGGATGCGGAAAAAGTGGCCAATGATTCTGTCAAACCTGGTTCGTCGGCGAAAAATCAGGCTTCAATTGCAGCTTCCAAAGCAACATGGATCATGTCATTAAATGTTGTTTGTCTTTCTTCTGCAGTCGTAATTTCACCGGTCAAAATATGATCGGAAACGGTCAATACAGAAAGCGCTTGTCTGCCGAATTTTGCCGCCAACGTGTAGAGTGCGGCCGTTTCCATTTCCACCGCCAAAACACCGTAACGGGCCAGTTTTTCGTTTTGATTTTCTTCGGAGTAGAACATATCCGCAGTGAACACATTGCCGACCTTCAAATTCAACCCGGCTTTCAACCCGGCTTGATATGCTTTTAATAATAAATCAAAGTCGGCTGTTGGTGCATAATCGATTCCACGGAAAATGATTTCATTCATTTTGGAATCGGTGGAAGCGGACTGGGCCAAAATCACATCCCGCACTTTCACATCTTTTTGCAAAGCGCCGCAAGTGCCCACCCGTATCAATTTTTTCACACCGTATTCCTGCATCAATTCCGTAATGTAAATGGAAATCGATGGGACTCCCATGCCTGTCCCTTGCACGGAAACTTTGTGACCTTTGTACGTTCCCGTGAATCCGAACATATTGCGCACTTCATTATAACAAACCGCGTTTTCCAGGAAGTTCTCCGCAATATATTTCGCCCGCAGCGGATCTCCGGGAAGCAGCACAATGTCCGCAATTTCACCTTGTTTCGCATTAATATGAATACTCAATGGCTTTCCCTCATTTCAATGTATTCAAACTAAAATATACGTTTTTTTCAAAAATTATGCAATGATACTTTCCTCTTCATTCCCCCAAATTTTCTTTCGTACGGTAGATTTCCCAAAGTTCGTCGAAAGCGTTTGCCGATAAATCATCATCGGCCAAAGTTTCAATATAACTTGACAGCTCTTCAAAGGAATCGCTGACTTTGGGAAAACTGTGATCTTTGAACATTTTTTCTGCAAATCGGGTCTTTGGATCGGATAAATCCCCACCGCGAAAAGATAGTGCAAATTGATAAAAACTTTGACTCATTCGGTACCTCCTACCTATACAAACAAATTATCATTCTATAGGACTTTTTTTACATTTCATAGTAGAATAGATTTCGTGATTATGCTACATTGAAAACAGGAATTTTTAAAGGGGATGACTACAAAAATGACTGAAAATGTGCAGACACTGAAAAACAGCTCCAGGAAAAATGTTCAGCCAAAGGGTGGAAAAACGGAATCGAAAAGTGCTGTGAAAGGCCGTTTTTACCACACGATGCGTGGCAGAATTTTGCTCACCTTTTCGATTCTCATTGCAATCATCGTGATTATGCTTATTCTATCCTATATCAACATCACCAGACTACAACAAAGTTTAAATGATTTCTCGGATGTGAACTTGAAAGAACAAAGGGAAATATACCAACTATCCACCGAGATATCAAATTTGACGATTTATGAACAGGCTTTTCTCATTTATGGCGATGAAGAAAACTTAAATAAATATAGTGAGACGAAACAAACCATTGATAAAAAATTGACAGAACTTCTCACCACATTTGAAAACCGTCCTGAAGAAAAAAAACTGGTCGAATACATACATCAATTTTTCCGTACATATTTATACGCTTCCAGCGGCGTGATTGAGACACGGCAATATTACAGTTATGAACAAGCCGTCCGTTTGATGGAGAGAAGCGAAGGGCAAGCGATCAAAGGAAACATCGAAAAACACGCGGATGAATTATTAACATTATTGGAGTCGAAAAATGAACGGACAATCAAGGAAATTGAAACATTTGCCAATTATTCCCGGGTCGCATTCATCGGACTGTCCTCTTTGGCATTGGTGATCGCGATCATCTTCAGCTCCCTTCTATTGCGTTCCATCCGCATCAATACGAACAAAATCAATGATTCGATTTTGGATATTGCCCAAGCCGGCGGAGATTTGACTCGTCGGGTGAAAGTGGCGACAAAAGATGAATTTGCGGTTATTGCCAACTCAACAAACCTGTTGATTGAATCCATATCAACATTAGTCAGAAAAGTGGCAAACTTGGCTGAGCACGTTTCATCCAGCTCGCAGGAACTGATGGCTTTGGCGGAAGAAAATGCGATCGCCATTGATGAAATTGCCAGCTCCACCAATGAAATTGCCAATGATTCCAGCACAACGATCCATCGAATGAATGAAGCGGGAATGAAAATGAAAGCTTTGGAACAGTCGATGGTGGAATTGAACCAGGAAGCTTTTGAAGTTCAAAAAGCGGCAAAAGAAATGCAACTGGCCGCACAAAACGGCAGCAAATCGGTACAAGATTCCACAGAAGTCATACATTTCATTGAAAATACAATGAAAAGCACGACTTCAACGATTGAAACATTGGGACAAAAATCAAAAGATATCAATTCCATCATTTCAACCATCACCGCCATCGCGGAGCAGACGGATCTATTGGCGCTGAATGCGGCGATTGAAGCGGCCCGGGCTGGCGAACATGGAAAAGGCTTTGCCGTTGTAAGTAATGAAGTGAAGAAGTTGGCCATCCAATCCCAGGAAGCGGCAAAACAAGTGGCGGATATCGTCCACTCCATCCAAAATGAAATCGACACCATCGTTTCCCAAAATGCAAAAGGGGCTGAATCCATTTCCCGCGGTGTGAAAGTGACGGATGAGACGAACGAAGTATTGAACGATATCCTGACACAAACAAACAAGACAACAACCATCATCATTTCAATGGTGGAAAAAATCAGTTCCACTTTGGAAATTGTGAACGAGTTGACCTCATCTTTCAATGAAGTGAATGCCCTCAGCCAAAATACAAGCCACGCTACGGAAAAATCCGCCCAAGCGGCGATGCAAGGTTCGGCGTCGATGCAGGAAATCAACGCCAGCGCCGTGGAATTGGCGAAACAGGCGGATGATTTACGGAATCTTGTGAGTGAATTTAAAATTTAATCCGCCTGCCAACATAAAAAATTCGCTATTTTCTTCAGAAATAGCGAAATTTTTTTATTTTTGGATAGACTTTATATACAACAGGAAAATGTGGGAGATGGAAAAGGTGAGCAATTCAATAAAAATTGGGATTTTGCACATCATTTTTATCTGTATGACTTGTATCGGTTTAAAAAATCATATAACCGTCATTTCACCGGTTTTGGAAACGGCGAAACGGGATGGCTGGATCACTGTCCTTTTGGCCGGCATTGCCATATTTCCATGGATCTTATGGATTCTTTATATACAAAAAAAATCCCGGATGAAACCGTTGAAAACTTGGCTGACTGAAAGAATCGGCAAAGTGGGGGCAAAAATCCTATTATTCGGCCTCGCCATTTTTGCCTATTTCCTTGCCGCTTTCACTTTGAGAGAAACCATTCTTTGGATGTCGTCCACCTTTTTAGAAAACACTCCCATCACTTTTTTGATTTTGATTTATATCATCGTATGTTTCCTGCTGGTTTCAACCAACATTCAAACAATCGTCACTGTGAATGCCTTCATACTCTTTTTCGTCATTATATTCGGTTTTTACGCAGCTTTCACCAACATGCAAGTGAAAAATTATGAACTTCTGCTTCCCATGCTGGAACACGGGTTGCGTCCAGTGTTGATATCCATGATTTTCCCCGCTTCAGGATTCATAGAATTGTTTTTATTGCTCTTTTTGCAGCATTATTTTAAAAAACCTTTGAAATGGTATCATCTGGGTATTATCATGTTTTGTTTCATCGGTTTGACGATGGGGCCATTGATTGGCGCCATCGTGGAATTCGGGCCGGAAGAGGCTGCAAAGCAACATTATCCCGCTTATGAAGAATGGACATTGGTGTCCCTTGGCCGCTTCATTGAGCATATGGATTTTTTATCCGTTTATCAGTGGTTGGCAGGAACGTTCATTCGTGTCGGAATCATATTATTCATCGTTTGCGACATACTAAATTTCACAGGGCAGCCAAAGAAAATTTGGCTATATATGGTGCCGCCCTTCGTGATATTGAATTTCTCCCTGTTTCTTATACAGGATGAAAATTTCCTGACATGGAACAATTATTATTTTCTGGAAATTACGTTTCTGTTCTTTTTCCTGCTATCGATCATACTCATTTTGATCAGCATGTTGGATAAAAAAACTGTACGTCGCGACACCCAGCAAAATACGAAATGAAAGAAGTGAGTATGAATGAACATGGATGAAGCGGCCATCAATCTCGATACCTTGAAAAAGTTGTTCCAAAAATCCGAAGATGTGATTTTTTACCCTTTCCAAATCCAAAACGTTCCATTTACTTTGATTTTTTGCGAAGAAATGATCGATCAACAAATCCTGTTCAATTATATTTTGCCATCGATGGAAAAATTCATCGAAAAAGTGGAACAGCAACTGAATGAAGATCTATTGCGGAAATTGCCTTTTCCCGAACTGAAAAAAACCGTTGAAAAAGAAGAGATCATTACGGATGTCTTTACCGGAAAGCTGGCGATTTATATGGATGAATTGCAGGTGCTGTTCACTTGCAATATCGCCAAAAAACCGAACCGCAATCCGGAAGAGACCAAAATGGAAGTATTGATAAAAGGGCCGCGGGACAACTTTATTGAAAATGTTGCTACGAATATTGCTTTGATCCGGAAACGTCTCCCAACCAATTCCTTATGTGTGGAAAAAATCGTGATCGGAAAAAGATCGAAAACGACCGTGGCCATATTATACATGGAAGATATTACGAATAAGGAAATTGTCGAAGAAGTGAAAAAACTGCTTCAAAATGTTGAGACGGATATCCTTTTAAACGGCGATACGTTAATTGAACGAATTGATAAAAAACGATGGATGATGCCATGGACGAATGAAACCGGAAGACCGGATTTCGCCATCCAATCATTGATCCGGGGAAGAATCGTCATTTTAGTGGATGGTGTCAGTTACGCCATTATCACGCCGGTGAACTTCCCTTATTTGTTAAAAGCCGGGGAGGATTTTGAATACCCTATTTTGTTCAGCGCATTTGAGAGAGCGATGCGCTTGATCGGCGTTTTCATGGGGGTTACACTTCCCGCCTTTTGGCTTGCACTGACCACTTTTCATCAAAACCAGTTGCCCCTTCAACTGCTCGCAACCGTTGTTATTTCAAGCCGTGGATTACCTTTTCCTGCATCGCTGGAAATGATTATACTTCTTTTAATGTTTGAAATGTTCCGGGAAGCGGGGATGAGATTTCCTACAGCCATCGGAAGCACGATCAGCGTGGTGGGCGGATTAATTATCGGAGATGCCGCCATCCGTGCCGGAATTACAAGTCCCGCGATGCTTGTGGTGATTGCTTTATCCTTTGTAGCCACTTTCACCATTGCCAACCAGTCATTGCTTACAATCATTACCGTTATCCGTTTTATTTTTATTATTTTCACATCCTTCTTTGGCCTTTTCGGATTTTTCATTTGCATCTTCCTGCTTATTATATACATTGCGAATATGCGGATTTTCGGAGTCCCTTACTTGAATTTTGCAGCGGATTTGGACTGGTCCACACTTGGCAAATCTTTGTTCCGTTTGTCTCCTAAAGAATATAAAGACAGGCCGGAAATGTTACGTCCAATTGATAATACAAGAACGAATGACGAGGGAAAACAATGAAGCAACTCAAAATGATTTTGATTATCGCAAGTTTGATCTTTCTTTCCGGTTGTTGGGATTCGGAAGAAAGTGTACGGATGCTTTACGTTCATGGGGTTGGAATCGATTATAAGGAAGATGAATTTCATGTGTACGTACAACTCGTCAGTTTTGCGAATGTGGCAAGATCTGAACAAATCAACCAGGATGTGATGCAGTCCGAAGTGGGGTTCATCAAAGGCAAAACCATTGATGAAGCGTTTGAAAAATTGTACAGAAGCGTTGATGAGAAATTGTTTTTCGGTCATTTGACTTTCTTGATTTTTAGTGAAGAGTTACTGAAAGAAGCGCATTTGAATGAAGTCCTCAATTCGTTTACAAGATATATCAATACCCGCTATCAAACATGGGTTTACGCAACGGATGAGCCATTGGAACAAATGTTTATTGAAACCCCTATTTTACGAAAAGCCATCACGCTGACGAAATTGGCCAACCCTTTAAATTCATATGAACAGGATTCTTTCATCGAACCGATCAATGTCCGGAAATTAATTATCCAATTAAATGAACCAAGCCATATTGTCCTGATGCCGTATGTGACGGAAAAAGAAAACTGGCATACGGAAAGAGGGGTTGATGCATCTTATCATATTGAAGGGGTAGCCCTTGTCACCCCAACAGGTTTCAAAGGGTATTTAAAAAAGGATGCTGCCAATGGACTGCAATGGATAACAAACGAATCCATCACCAATTATTTGTCAACAAAAATAGATGGAAGCGACTTTACCTTTTCGAATAAAAATAAAAAAGTGAAAATCGTTCCGAAAGTGGATGGAACTAACGTCAAGTTCGACATCAACATTTCAGTGAGCACCATAGTGAACAGTTTTGATGTGAACGTATCGGAGAATGCGATCCGGCAAGCGGTTAAAAAAGGAATCGAAAAAGAAGTATTGGAAACTTATAAGTTGGGATTGGAAAAAAACAGCGATGTTTACCGCCTTTCAGAAGTTCTTTACCGGAAACATGTGGGCGTTTGGAAAAAACTCCAAAAAAACGGCGTCATTCCATTGACCGAAGATTCCGTCAATGTGAATGTGATCGTTGATAAAGTGAGAGCGGGAAGAACGATGTATAAAAATACAATCGATCATCCTTGATTCAAAATGAAAAGATGATCCGATACACTTTGCGGATCATCTTTTTTTTTCATTCTTTATCATTTTCAAACAGCTTTAAATATTCACCATAGCCTTCTTCTTCCAATTTTTCCTTAGGAATAAACCGCAACGAGGCGGAATTGATGCAATAACGGAGCCCCCCCAACGCCCGCGGTCCATCCGGCAATACATGGCCCAGATGGGAGTCCGCCGTTTTGCTGCGGACTTCAATGCGGCGCATGCCGTAAGATGTATCCAATTTTTCGACAATTTCATCCGGATCGATGGGTTTTGCAAAGCTCGGCCAGCCGCATCCCGCATCAAATTTGTCCTTTGAGCTGAACAGCGGCTTTCCGGAAACGATATCCACATAAATCCCTTCTTCAAAATGCTGGTCATATTCATTCTGATATGGGGGTTCTGTGCCATTTTGCTGCGTCACATAATATTGCATCGGCGTCAACTGTTTCAAACGTTCCTCTTTATTCATATAAATCCCCCCAATGCCGCTTGATAAATTGCGCTCTCCCTGAACCGACAAAATATCGTTCATAATCGAGCGGTTTTTTCTTATAAAAATCCTGATGAAACTCTTCCGCAGGATAAAAGGGTTTTGCGGGCAAAATTTTTACCGCTATCGGTTTGTCGAATTTCCCCGATTCTTCCAACCATTTTTTGGATTGTTCGGCAATGTTTTTTTGCTCTTCATTATGATAAAAAATGGCTGTTTGATAAGACTCTCCCCGATCATGGAATTGGCCGCCCGGATCAGTCGGATCAATCAATTTCCAGTATATCTCCACCAGTTGTTCATAAGGAATGACTTCCGGATCGAAAGTGATTTGCACCGCTTCCACATGCCCGGTTGTACCGGAACAAACTTGTTGATATGTAGGGTTTTCCACATGTCCACCTGTATAACCTGAAACGACTTTTTCAATCCCTTCAAGACGATCAAAAGGCTTGACCATACACCAAAAACACCCGCCAGCAAATGTAGCAAGTTCTTTTGACATCATACTCACTCCTATTGATTTGGTATTACGATTTCCAATTGAATTTGATTATTTTTCAAGTCAATCTCTTTCGCTTTTACCTTTGCACCGGAAGAAAGGGTTAAATTGGACAGATCGACAAAGATTTCTTTGGCATCGGGTCTGATAACCATCCATTCAGGAAATTGGACTGCCTGATCCAATAATTTCAATACCATCGAAGGAGGCAGATTTAAACTTCCTACATTCACTTCCGATTGGACCAAATGGATATTCCCATGTTCATTCACAACGGGATTGAATTTCATCAAAACAGGAACATTGTATCCAAATGCGACAATTTCACTGGATATCTGAATTGAATCATTAACCTCGATTTCCACCGGCAAAGCGGAATTTTTTAATTCTCGTTTGATATATTTTATCGCCAATTTTTCAAAATCATCCGCTGTCGTCTCCACATACAGGACACTATCCGTTTCCTTGGCTTCCGGTTCTTCCGCAGAAGGAACGGACGTTTTCACTGGCGAAGTCGCCCAGTAAATGAGTAAAGCCAACAATAAGACGATCGCGCCGGATAATGTGAAAAAGGCGACTTTCCAAACATTCATTCTATGACACTCCTATCAATGGGCAAAAAAGATTTCTATTAACATTATCTTTTTTTATGCACCAAACTCTATAAAATATGATTGCTTTTTTAAACTTATTATAAATTTTGGAATAAATTAAATAAAATAAAACGCTTCCGAGAAAAAAGAAAAGTGTCCATCCCTCCGAAAATGGGAATCGACACTTTGGGCAGTGCTCTTTGGCCGGTTATTCCGCAAAGAACACCAAAGCAATGGCGCCCCGTCCTGCATGGGTGCTGATGATGGGCGAAGTGAATGTGACTTCAATATTATCAAATCCTGACTGTTCAATCAAATGTTTCAACGGAGTTCCGACATTGTCCATTCCACCGGCATGGGAAATAGAAACCGCTTTGACCGTTTTCCCGGAAGTATGTTTTGTAAACTCTTTGTACATATATTTAACCACTTGGCCATAACTTCTCATCTTGGAAACGGGCAAATACTCGCCTTCTTCCAAAACCGCAATGGGTTTGATGTTCAATAGGGAACCGAGAAGCGCCCTCCCCTTCCCTATCCGTCCGCCTTTGAGAAGATTTTTTAACGTCTCCAAGTAAATATACATTTTTGTGTTGGCCCGGACAAGTTCCAACCGCTTGATGATTTCATTGACAGATGCTCCGGCATCCCTCAAACGGGCGGCTTCCCGGACTTGAATCGCCATAGCGGTGGAAATGAACCGGGAGTCAAACACCGTTACATTGGCATTTGCCATCTCTGCTCCTTGGCGGGCGGATTGCAATGTGCCGCTTAATTTCCCGGCCACATGAATGGAAATGATTTCATCCCCAACGTTCCCCAATTGTTCATACACCTCTTGAAATCGGCCAGGTGCCGGCTGGGAACTCTTCGGCAATTCCTTTGCCTGATCCATCATATCCAAGAAAGGCTCCGGATGAATATCCACCCCATCGACATAGGTCTTCCCGTCAATGTGCAAAGAGAGTGGCACGATATGAATATTTTTTCTTGCCGCTTCTTCCATTGAGATGTCGCATGAAGAATCCGTGACGATATGAATCTTTCCCACTGATACACTTCCTCTTGCTTAATTTGAATCATTATATAAATGGTTTTTATGGTTGTAAAGATGACAACTGTCATCACTTTCAACACAATTTCAAATATATGACAAATGATAGTGTTGCCGCTGCAAGTATTGGTATATCGTTATAGTCATTAGGAGGTTGATGAAATGAACAACATCGAAGCATTCGATTATAAAAACTGGAAAGAAGAATGTTGGAATGCCATCACCCACGGAATCGGATTTCTCTTCAGTATTCCTGCCTGTGTGATGTTAATTCTGTTGGCCGCCCATTCGGGAAGCGCCATCGAAATTGTCTCCTTTTCCATCTTTGGTTCTTCATTAATTATTTTGTTTTGCATGTCCACTTTATTACATAGCATGCCCGAAAAATATAAAAAGTTTTTCTCCATTCTCGATCATTCATCCATTTATGTATTAATCGCAGGAACCTATACGCCGTTTCTATTGATAGCCATCGGCGGAACCCTCGGACTCGTTCTCCTGTGCATCATTTGGGGGATCGCCATCTTCGGGATCGTATTTAAAAGCTTATTTATTCACCGGTTTGAAGCATTTTCCTTATTGTTGTATCTGGTGATGGGCTGGCTGATCATCTTTGCGGTTAAACCGCTTTATGCATTCATCCATTTGGAAGGGTTTTGTGTCTTGCTTGCCGGCGGATTGTTTTTCACAATCGGTTCTATATTCTATGCATGGAGAAAGCTTCCATATAATCACGCGATATGGCATTTATTTGTGATTGCGGGTTGTGTTTGCATGGTGTATTGTGTGGCGGTGTATTTGTAATTTTTGGATCATTGGCGGCATGAGGCATTGATTAATGGCCAGTGGAATGGAACTTATCGCCACTCCGGAAAGATGACCGCCAGTGGAGAAAAAGTGCAATTGCTGAGGGCGATTATCGCCAAGCTGATGGAATAATCGCCCCTTTTGGAAAAATATTCGCCGAAGTTGTGAACTTAATCGCCTGCACGAGAAAAAGGGGCACTTGCTGTGGCCGTTAATCGCCGAAATTCGAAATTTAATCGCCGAACGAAAAATTTCATATCCTTCGATTTTCCAAAAAGAAAACAGAGCGTACACTTCCCGCTCTGTTTTCGTGCAATTATACCGGACTTACGCCATGTTTCCGTTCCGAGAATACAAGATATTTGGAAGCATAAGCATGCAGTCTTGCCGTCAACACTTGACGCAAATCGTTCGGCTCGATGACATCATCGACAATCAATTCGGAAGCCAACTTATAAATATCGATTTCTTCCCGGTATTCTTGGCGTTTTTGCTCGATGAAGGCCTGCTGCTCCTCTTTTGGAAGCTGGGCAATTTTATTTGCGTAAACCGCATTCACTGCTGCTTCAGGTCCCATTACGGCGATTTGTGCCGTTGTCAACGCAATTACGCAATCCGGCTCGAATGCAGGACCTGCCATTGCATAAAGCCCGGCTCCATAGGCCTTTCTCACAATCACCGTAATTTTCGGCACCGTTGCTTCGCTCATGGCAAAAATCATTTTTGCTCCATGGCGGATGATGCCTTGTCTTTCCACTTGTGTTCCGATCATGAACCCTGGAACGTCTGCCAAGAACACTAACGGAATATGGAAAGCATCGCAAAGATTGATGAATTTTGCGGCTTTATCGGCAGAATCGTGGAACAGCACGCCGCCTTTCACCCTTGGCTGGTTCGCAACGATTCCGACCGCTTGTCCATCAATCCGGGCAAAGCCGGTAATGAGTTCCGCCGCAAACAGTTTTTTCACTTCACAGAAGGAACCTTCATCAATGATTCGATCGATCAAATCATACATATTGAATGGCACGTTTTGATTTTTTGGAATGATTTCCTCAATCGTTTTTTCAAAGTTCGCAGGCAGTTTTGGCGCTTCCACCGGAGGCTTTTCCCGGTAATTATTCGGGAAATAGCTCAAATATTTTCTTGCGTATTCAATGGCTTCCTCTTCCGTTTTGGCAAGCACGTCGCCGCAGCCGGATACGGAGCAGTGCATTTTTGCTCCACCCATTGTTTCCAGATCCACTTTTTCTCCGATCACCATCTCCGCCATTCTCGGTGAACCTAAATACATGGATGCATTTCCTTCCACCATGATGACCACATCACAGAAAGCCGGTATGTAGGCACCACCCGCTGCAGAAGGCCCGAACAACAAGCAAACTTGCGGCACTTTTCCTGAAAGTTTCACCTGATTATAGAAAATGCGGCCAGCTCCACGGCGTCCCGGGAACATTTCCACTTGGTCCGTAATGCGGGCACCGGCAGAATCCACCAGGTAAATGATCGGGCAAGCCAGTTTTTCGGCCGTTTCTTGAATGCGCAAGATTTTTTCAACGGTTCTTTTCCCCCAGGATCCGGCTTTTACCGTGGAATCATTGGCCATAAAGCATACCGTTTGGCCATTGATTTTTCCGATCCCTGTCACCACGCCGTCCGCAGGCAAGTCGCCAGCCACACAGTTGGCGAATAGGCCGTCTTCGATTTGCACATCTTCATCAAGAAGCAGCTTTAAACGGTTGCGTACGAACAGTTTTCCTTGTTCTTTATTTTTTTGATGGTACTTTTCATGGCCACCTTTTTTGATTTCTTCTATTAAATCTGCGTGAGCCTTTTTTGTAACCGTATCACTCATGGATGAATCCTCCTTTGATTTGTGATGTGTCGCGGCTATCTTCCTTGATATTGTGGTTGTCGTTTTTCCTGGAACGCCACCAAACCTTCCAACCGGTCTTCCGTATGCAAAAGCTCATTGTAGGCAAGCTCTTCAATTTTAAGACCGGTTGTCAAATCCACCTCGATGCCTTTGTTGATGGCCACCTTTGCCTGAATCAATGATAACGGTGCGTTTTTGGCAATTTCCAAAGCGAGTTCCGTCGCTTTCTCAAGCAAAATTTCCTTGTCGTACACCGAATTGATCAAGCCGATTTCAAGGGCTTCATTCGCGGAAATTCTTCGTGCCGTGTATATAAGCTCTTTCGCTTTTCCGACCCCGATGATGCGAGGCAAACGCTGCGTTCCACCTGCACCAGGAATGATGCCGAGGGAAACTTCCGTCAGTCCCATTTTGGCTTCACTGCTGGCAATGCGAAGATCGCAAGCTAACGCGAGTTCGAGTCCTCCGCCAAAAGCGACGCCATTCATGACAGCGATAACCGGTTGCGGAAGAGCTTCCACCTGATTGACGGTGCTGCCGATGAGTTTGACCGTTTCCCTCACTTGCTGTTCATTCATGGTTTTCCGTTCTTTCAAGTCTGCACCGGCGCAGAACGCTTTTTCACCGCTGCCTGTGATCAACACCACACGGATTTCCCGGTTTTTGGAGATGGCAACCAAAGTTTCATTCAGTTCCTTCAATAGTTGAAGGGACATTGCATTGGCCGCTTCCGGACGGTTCAGTGTGATCAAACCGATTCCTTTTTCGATTTCGTTAAACTGTACGAGCGTTGTCAACGTTTGCGCTCCTTTCGTTTCTGGCAATTTCCAATTGTTTCGAAATGAGTTTCTTGCCGATTTTTTCTTCGATAAAGAAAGCCGAATCAATCAGCGCTTCCGGATTTACGCCGGTTTCAATGTTCATTGCGGTGAGCAGATAGTTCAAATCTTCCGTAGCCACATTGCCGCTCGCTCCTTTGGCATACGGACACCCTCCAAGACCACCCGTCGAACTGTCGAAAGTGGTGATGCCCATCTCCAACGATTTCACCACATTGGCAAGGGCTGTTCCTCTCGTGTCATGAAAGTGCATGGCAAAGAGTTGAGGCGGGAAATGCTTCAATAAAGTTTCCAATAAGCTTTCCACTTGGGTAGGTACGCCGACGCCGATCGTGTCGCCCAAAGAAATTTCATAAACGCCCATTTCCGCCAATCGATCAACGACTTTCAACACTTGCTCCGGTGCAACCGGTCCATCATACGGGCAGGCAATCACCGTCGATACGTAACCCCGTACTTTTAGATCCGCCTTTTTCGCCTCATCCACGACCTCTTTTAATACAGGGAAAGTTTCATCAATCGATTTATTGATATTGCTTTTGTTATGCCCTTCGCTGGCGGACATGAAAACGCTGATTTCATCCACATGGCAGTTGAATGCCCGTTCAAGGCCGCGAATATTCGGCACCAGCGCCGCATAAGTCACGCCCGCTTCTCTTTTGATGGACTTTAGAACTTCTTCGCTGTCTGCCAATTGGGGAATCCACTTCGGATGAACGAAGGAGGATACTTCGATATAGGATAAACCGGTTTTGCTCAGCCGGTTGATCCAATCCACTTTTTCCTTTGTTTCAATAAAATTGGGCTCGTTTTGCAAACCATCCCTTGGCCCGACTTCTTTGATCGTCACTTTTGTCGGAAGCTTCATCCTTTTCCCCCTATTCGATTTCTAAAATGTCATCATCCACGTTGATAAAATCGCCTTCTTGCACAAAGATTTTCTTCACAACCCCATTTGCTTCCGCTGCAATCGGAATTTCCATTTTCATGGATTCCAAGATTACAACATCTTGTCCTTCTTGTACTTGTTCACCTTCTGATACGACGATTTTCCAAACTGTTCCTGCCATATTTGCTTTTACTAATGTTGCCATTATCATCAACCTCCAATTTTTCTATTCTTTAGGGAAAGGGATAGGGCGTTGATGGATGTGGGTGTTGGGGTGTTTGTTCAATTGGTGCGGATGTTAGCCCGTTTTGTGCGGATAAGTATCCATTTGGTGCGGATACATCCTCGTTTTGTGCAGATGGCCATCTTTTTTGTGCGTTTGCCACCTTGTTTTGTGCGGATGGCCATCCTTTTTGTGCGTTTGCCACCTTGTTTTGTGCGGATGGCCATCTTTTTTGTGCGTTTGCCACCTTGTTTTGTGCGG
>NZ_JBHSNQ010000174.1:0-19302 GCF_042655065.1 Ureibacillus suwonensis | reverse complement strand
GCGCTTCGGTGTGTTATCCGGTATTAGCACGCGTTTCCGCGAGTTATCCCGGTCTATAGGGCAGGTTACCCACGTGTTACTCACCCGTCCGCCGCTAACCAATTAAAAAGCAAGCTTTCTAATTGGTTCGCTCGACTTGCATGTATTAGGCACGCCGCCAGCGTTCGTCCTGAGCCAGGATCAAACTCTCCATAAAAGAAAATTTGATTAGCTCAAACTTTTGTCCGTATCCAATCCGTCAACGAGGGTCAACGAATTGAAAAATTTATAACATTAACGTTTCGGTGTTCAGTTTTCAAGGTTCATCAAACTTTCATTTTTGAAACAGCTTTTATATCATAAAACTTTTATTTCTCGATGTCAACAAGTTTTTTCTAAGCTGTTATTAAAAAATTCATATCCGTTAAGGACATGTTATAGTGTAAATTAGATTTCAGAAAAAGTCAATTACTTTTTCTGAAAAAATTTCTTAATGCCTTAATATCAAGCACAAACAACATAATACCAATAATAACAATAATTCCACCGATAATTTGTGTTGCAATCAATTTTTCTCCAAAAATAAAGAGTGCCAAGATGGACGCACCTATAGGTTCAAATAATATAGCGATTGAGATGACATTGGCACTGACCCATTTGATGGACCAGTTAAATAATGAATGCCCCAACAGATTCGGAAGAATTGCAAGGAGCAAAAACCAAATCCATGTCGAAAAAGGATATGGTCCAAATGATTCCCCTTTCAATAATACATAGAAAAACAAACATATTGTACTAATCGAGTACACAACCATCGTATATGTAATTAAAGAAATTCTTTTCCTTACCTCTTGTCCAAATAAAAAATATCCCGTTACCAAAACGCAAGCAATAAGTGCCAGCAGATCTCCAAACAAGGCGCTGCCGCTGATATTAAAATCTCCCCAACTGATTAAAAAGCTCCCCAAGATTGCGATAATTCCGGATAAAATGGCTTGCATGGTGAGGCGCTCTTTGAAAAATAAATAGGTTCCCGCAAAAGCAAACAACGGCTGCATCGTAACAAGAACCGTCGAACTGGCAACGGATGTGTACCGCAATGATTCAAACCACAAAATGAAATGAAATGCCAAAAAAATGCCGGCAATGATTGAAAACAACCAGTCTCTTTGATATAACATTTTTAATTCATGTACATGATTTTTAAAAAAAGCCGGGGCGATGATCAACACAGAAAAAAGCATCCGGTAAAAAGCGATTGCTCCCGACTCGGCTTCTGCAAGTTTAACAAAAATCGCCGAAAATGATATTGAAATCACACCGATGATAATAGGGATAAACGGGTGGATAGGTGGCTTTTCCATTTTAATTTTCTCCTGATATTCATTTTGTCATTATTTTATTTTCACATGGTTCACCATTCTGTGCAATAAAAAAGGGGGAATGAACAATGCATACTTTAAGCATGGTGATACGGCACGAAGACCTTCTGAAATTGGCGATTGCCGCTCTATTAAGTTTAATTATTGGAATCGAGAGAGAATTAAAGAAAAAGCCCGTAGGATTAAAAACCTGTTTAGTGATTTCCACTTTCAGCTGTTTATTAACAATCATTTCGATTGATACTGCATATAGCACCCCTCCCCGGGATGAAATCAACATCACCATGGACCCTCTTAGACTCGCAGCCCAAATCGTCAGCGGTATCGGCTTTTTAGGTGCTGGTGTGATATTAAGAAGAGGAAATGACAGCATTACCGGTTTAACAACCGCGGCAATTATCTGGGGAGCAGCCGGAATTGGAATTGCTGTTGGCGCAGGATTTTATTTAGAAGCGGTAACTACGGTAATAATCGTTGTTGTCGGGATTAAAGTGGTTGCACCGTTCCTGATGAAAATTGGGCCAAAGCGCATCCGGATGCGTGAACTTTACTTGAAAGCCCGCATTCCAAAAAAGGAAAATATCGAGGATTTATTGAAGTTCATGGTAGATCAGGAAATGGTTATTGATAATATTCGAATCACAGGCGATAATCTTAATTACGATGTAGTGATCCGTTTTTCTACTTTATTAAAGGAAAATACTTATACGGTTTTTGACACCTTCCAGGCTCTGCCCTATATCCAAAAAATCGAAATTGAAATTTTATCTTAAAACATTCGGAGGAAATCAATGAAAGAAATTATCAAACTACTGAAAAACGGAAATAAACCGTCATTATCTGCGGCTATTGTCAATTTATTATTGGGAAGCATCAAAGGGGTCGCTTATTTTTTTACCGGAAATGTAGCAATGTTTGCGGAAATGATGCACTCGTTGGGAGATGCAGCAAACCAATTTTTCGTTTTTATCGGCTCGGCTTTATCGAAAAAAGCGCCGACAAAACAGTTTCCAAACGGATTTGGCCGGGTCGTAAACCTCGTTTGTTTGGGAGCGGTGATCGTCGTTGCCATTCTTTCATATGAAACGGTGAAAGAAGGATTGCATCATTTCTTGCATCCGAACGAACAATCGGGAGAAATCCTGCTTCCTCTTGGAGTATTATTGTTGGGTACGATTTTAGAAGGCTTTGTTTTACAAAAAGCGGCGAAGGAAATTTTACATGAAGTGGGACAATCAGCGTCGATCTTTACAGCAATACCAAAATCGGTCGCATATCTAAAACGGGCAAAACCCGCGACCAAACTGGTATGGATGGAAGATGCCGTCGCAACCTCAGGTAATGTGCTTGCATTTTTAGCCATCATTATCGCCTATTACACGGGCTTTCATGAATTGGAAGGTTTAGTATCCATAATCATCGGAGGGATGATGTTCTTTGTGGTTGGAAAGGTATTTCTTGATAATGCCCGCGGCGCGATCGGCGAAACTGACGAAGAGATGCTGATTCATATCGGAAACTTGGTGATGAAAGATCCCCATGTGAAAGATATTGAACGGCTCGAAGTCGTAAAAGAAGGGGAATTCCTTCATGTAGAACTCATCGCAGAGACAGATCCGAAGCTCTCCCTTGAATATTTGGATCAAGTCCGGGATCACTTGGTCGAATTAATTTTAGCCCAAAAAGGCGTTACAAAAGTGACCCTTGCCTTCGATAAAGATGACGATATCTCCGAATGGAACCATCATTTGAATTCAGAAGGTTCGCCAAATGAATAAAAAGGCAAGATCAATAAGTCGACTCATCATGATGGATTGGATTTTTATCGCACAAAAAGGCTGTCCCGAAAACTTTCCGCCTTCGGACAGCCTGCCGCTATTTTATAGGGACATTCTAAAAATTTCCCTGACATCTTCTTCATCAAGCACTTTAAAGGTGCCAATCGGACCGTTCGCCATCGCTTTTCCCACTAAAACATCCAGCTTCGAATCATCAATGCCGTAATCTTTCAACCGGCTTGGGGCTCCTAGAGTTGTCCAAAATGCTTTCAGACGCTCAATGCCTTCCAATGCAATTTCTTCATCAGATTTATTTGAAGGATCCACCTGAAATACTTTTGTTGCAAGGCGGGCAAAACGGGCGGGATTGACATGCATGACATGTTTCATCCAGTTCGGGAACAGGATGGCAAGTCCGCCGCCATGGGGAATATCATAAACGGCTGAAACAGCATGTTCAATTTCATGGGTTGCCCAATCCCCTTCCGAACCCATTGAGAGCATTCCATTCAAGGCGATTGTTCCGGAAAGCAAAATCGTCTCCCGCAATTCATAGTTTTCCAAATCCTCCACCAACTTCGGTGCCGTTTCAATTACGGTTCTGAGCACCCCTTCACACAGTTCGTCCATGATTAATGTATTTTCCGCATCATGGAAATATTGTTCGAATACATGGGACATCATATCGACAATGCCATACACCGTTTGGTCTTTCGGCACCGTCATTGTATAAGTTGGATCGAGTATCGAGAATTTTGGAAACACCTTGCCGCTTGACCAGCCGTATTTTTCTTTTGTTGCTCCATTCGTAATAACGGAATTGGCGTTCATTTCCGAACCGGTTGCAGCCAGCGTCAACACCGTCCCCAGCGGCAATGCATCCTTCACTGGTACTTGATTTGTGACGATTTTCCACGGGTCTTCCTCAAGCTTGGCTCCGGCGACAATCAGTTTCGAACAATCAATGACGGAACCTCCGCCGACTGCAAGGACAAAATCGATGGATTCCCGTTTGCAAATCTCGATGCCTTTCCTTGCTGTTTCCACTCTTGGATTTGGTTCCACACCGCCTAACTCAAAGACGTTTAAATCAAGTTCATTCAAAATTGAAATGACTTCATCATAGATCCCATTTCTTTTTATGCTTCCGCCGCCATATACCAAAAGGATATTTCGTCCGTACCTCGGCAACTCTTTTTTTAATTGGCGGATCTCCCCTTTCCCAAAATATAAACGAACCGGATTTTTAAACGTAAAGCTGTTCATCCAACCTCTCTCCTTTTTGCAAAAGTATCAATTGACAATTCCACCAAAAATAAGCGAATAACACCATTTTTCATCAAAGAAAAATGGTGTTACAAACTGTTAGAAGCTCATCTGATTCCGATTCAATTGTTCATTATACCCAGCCGCGGAATCGGCAGGCTTCGGCTGTGCGGCGAACACCGACCATGTAAGCGGCAAGCCGCATATCAATATTTCGGCTCTGTGCTGTTTGATAAACATTTTCGAAGGCGTTCACCATTCTTTCGCGCAATTTTTCTTTCACTTCTTCAGCGGACCAATAGTAGCCTTGGTTATTTTGAACCCATTCGAAGTAGGAAACAGTTACGCCGCCTGCGGATGCCAATACATCCGGCACCAATAAAATGCCGCGTTCAGTAAGGATTTTTGTAGCTTCTGTCGTCGTTGGACCATTGGCCGCTTCCACAACAATTTTCGCTTTAATATTTGGTGCATTTTCAGCGGTAATTTGGTTTTCGATTGCCGCCGGAACAAGTATGTCGCAGTCCAATTCCAGCAATTCTTTATTCGTGATGGTATTCTCAAACAGTGTTGTTACGGTACCAAAGCTGTCTCTGCGATCAAGCAGATAGTCGATATCCAAACCGTCCGGATCGTATAAGGCGCCGTAAGCATCGGAAATCCCAATGACTTTTGCACCCAAGTCGCTCATGAATTTCGCCAAGAAACCGCCGGCATTTCCGAATCCTTGAATGACTACCCGGGCATCTTTGATATCAATTCCTCGCTTTTTCGCCGCTTCCTGAATGACAATGGTTACCCCTTCTGCCGTTGCCCGGTCGCGTCCTTGTGAACCACCTAAAACAATCGGTTTTCCTGTGATGAATCCAGGGGAATTGAATTCGTCAATCCGGCTATACTCGTCCATCATCCAAGCCATGATTTGCGCATTCGTAAATACATCCGGAGCCGGGATATCCTTCGTCGGACCGACAATTTGGCTGATTGCACGGACATAACCGCGGCTCAATCGTTCAAGTTCCCCCATGGACATTTGCCGAGGATCGCAAACGATACCGCCTTTTCCTCCGCCATACGGCAAATCAACAATCCCGCATTTTAATGTCATCCACATAGAAAGCGCTTTCACTTCATCTTCAGTTACATCCGGATGGAAACGTATACCCCCTTTTGTTGGCCCCACAGCATCGGAATGTTGGGCGCGGTAGCCGGTAAATACTTTTGTTGTCCCATCATCCATTTTTACCGGGATGCGCACCTTCAACACGCGAAGCGGTTCTTTCAATAATTCATACATCGCTTCATCATATCCAAGCCTGTATAATGCCTCTTTAATCACTTCCTGCGTAGAAGTTAGAAGATTAACATTTTCAGCCATACCTACTCGCCTCTTTTAACTCAATTATTTATTATTTTTTTAAGAACAATCCTTACTTTCATATTAACATATTTGTCACAAAACATGTTAATGGTACTAGGCAATTCCCATTTTAATAATGTCCTTCCATTGGTACAACCATTTTATTATATAAGTCATTCATTAATTTATTTACCCTATTTTTCATTTAGAATACATTTTTCAAAAAAATAAAGCAGGCGCTCAAAAACGCCTGCTTGTTGTTTTTATTACAATGTTTCAGAAAGGGTTTTGGCTTGCATATGAAGAAGCAAGTAATCCGGACCGCCGGCTTTGGAGTCTGTACCTGACATGTTGAATCCTCCAAATGGCTGATAACCGACGATGGCTGCTGTACATCCACGGTTGAAATACAAGTTACCTACATGGAAGTCTTCCGCAGCTTTTTGCAAATGGAAGCGATTATTTGAAATGACAGCGCCTGTCAATCCATAAACCGTGTTGTTTGCGATTTCAATCGCTTCATCAAAATCTTTCGCTTTCGTCATTGCAAGAACCGGACCAAAGATTTCTTCCTGCATGATGCGAGCGTTTGGATCCACATCAGCAAAAACTGTCGGATGGATGAAATAACCTTTCGAATCATCATATTGTCCGCCAGCAACTAAGCGGCCTTCTTTTTTACCGATTTCAATATACTCAGTGATTTTCTTGAATGCACCTGCATCGATAACAGGGTTTACATATGTTTCCACGTTTGCAGGATCGCCCACAATAAGTTCATTTGTCAATTCCGCAACACGTTCAACCACTTTATTGTACGCTTCGTCGCCTACAATGATGGCGCGGGAGCATGCGGAACATTTTTGGCCGCTGAATCCGAAAGCGCTCGCCACGATGGATTGTGCCGCCAATTCCAAATCCGCGTTTTCCGCATCATCCACAACGATTGAATCTTTACCGCCCATTTCCGCAATCACGCGTTTGAGCCAAATTTGGCCTTCATTAACGGCTGCAGCGCGCTGGTTGATGCGAATACCCACATCGCGGGAACCTGTAAAACTGATGAAGCGTGTACGAGGGTGATCCACCAAATAATCGCCCACTTCTGAACCAGGGCCAGGAATGTAGTTTACGACACCTGGAGGCATACCCGCTTCTTCAAGAATTTCCATAAACTTATAAGCAATGATTGGCGTTGTGGAAGCCGGTTTTAATAGCACTGTATTGCCGGTAACCATCGCTGCCACTGTTGTTCCCACCATGATGGCAAACGGGAAGTTCCATGGTGAAATGACAACACCGACACCTAATGGAATATATACATATTTATTAATTGTTCCCGGATCTGATTCCACCGGTTTTCCTTTAGCCAACTCCAACATTTGGCGTCCATAGTATTCCAAGAAATCGATACCTTCTGCAATGTCTGCATCCGCTTGTACCCAAGGCTTAGCCGCTTCTTTTGTCAACCATGCAGACAGTTCAAATTTACGGCGACGTACGATGGCTGCGGCTTTGAATAAAACTTCCGCACGGATTACAGGATCGACTTTTTTCCAAGTATTGAACGTTTTATCCGCAATTTGCATCGCTTTTTCAGCGATTTCTTTATTCGCTTTTGAAACGCGGCCAACTACTTCTGTTTTATTTGCCGGATTATAAGAAACGATTTTATCTTCCGTTGTTATTCTTTCTCCGCCAACAATCAAAGGATAATCCTTACCTAATTCACTTTCCACTTTTTTCAAAGCATCAAGATACTTTTGGCGATTTTCTTCAATTGAAAAATCTGTTAGTGGTTCATGTTTGTAGGGAATCACTATTACTCCTCCTTTAAAATTTGTAGTGCAAAGAATATTTGCACTAATTAAATAATCGTATATAATAATAATGCAAAATATTGTTGCATTTTTCAATAATTATTACAGTATCGTAAAAAATTTTTTTGAGGTGTTATCGATGTCTTTCAATGATGAACAGCTGCTAAAACTATATGAATTCGCGGTTGAACATGTTTCAGTCGGCATTCATGCGGTAGACGCGGAAGGACGTACAATTTTGTACAATCAAAAAATGAAAGAAATTGAAGGATTTGATATTGAAGATATTTCCGATCGTTCCATTTTGGAACTTTTTGCATTCCGCTCCAATGACAGTGCCCTGCTCCGTGTTTTAAAAACCGGCATCAAGGAAATGAATGTAAAACAAACCTATTGGAACAGATATGGGCATGAAATTACTACTATTAATGATACGTACCCGATTTTCGACGGTGAAAAACTCATAGGAGCCATTGAATTCGCCCGGGACATTACCTCCCTGGAAAAATTGATTTACCAGCCACTGCGCAGATATGGAGAACCATTGACCTTTGACGTCATCACAGCAATATCGGAACCGATGCAAATCGTGAAAGAAAACGCCAAAAAAACTGCCCGTGCCCGAATCCCTGTATTGCTGATCGGGGAATCCGGGACAGGAAAGGATTTGATCGCGGAAGGAATCCATCACGAACTTCAGCCGAAAAACGATGAGTTTGTCACCCTTTTCAGCAGAAGGCCGAATCAAATCGAAAGATTAAAAACATATTTAAAACAGGACAAATCTTACACCTTTTTCTTTGAGCGCCTCGAATTTTATACCCTTGAAGATCAAAAGGAATTGCTGAAACTGTTAAAGGGGATGCCCCCGGAAAAACATATGCTGATCGGCAGTGTGGGAGGAGACCCGATTGATTTGATCAGCAACAAACAATTGCTCAAAGACTTATATTATTATTTTGCTTCCATGAGTATTTCTATACCCGCATTACGCGAACGAAAAGAAGACATTAAACCTTTCGTCGATGATTACTTTTCAAGGCACCGGGAACGTTTCAATTCAAACATCCAGGGACTTGCGGATGATGTAATGGAAATGTTTCTGGAATACGACTGGCCAGGAAATCTGAAAGAATTGGAACTATTGTTGGATGAAATCGCATCAATGATTACAAACGAAAAGTACGTTACCTATGAAATGCTGCCTCTTCATTTCCGATTTAAATTGCAGCAGCAAAATGAAAAAATCAAAAAACCGGATTTTTTCCTCCTTCAGCCGAACAAAGAATTGCTGCCATTAAACGAATATTTGAAAGAGGCCGAAAAATATTATTTGCATCATGCATTAAAAATGAACGAAGGCAATATTACAAAAACTGCCCAAGCCTTGGGCATGACAAGGCAAAACTTGCAATACCGGTTAAGAAAAATGAAAGAATAAAAAATCCCAAAAGCGCCATCGCTTTTGGGATTTTTTTATTGTCCTCTTTCGATCCAATCTTGAAGTTTTTCTTTCAATGTTTGGAATCCATTTGCATCTTGTTCATTTAAACGTTCCTGTAAAGATTTCTTTGGATTCTTTTCCACTTTCTTTTGTGGTGGGTCTTGCAGTGCACGGGTAGATAAGCTGATTTTTTCGTTACGTTCATCTATATCAAGAATTTTCACTTGAATTTCGTCGCCAATTTTAAAAAAATCTTCTATGTTCCGAACGTAACCGTAAGTAATTTCAGAAATGTGTACAAGACCTTGCGTTTCTTCATCCAATGCCACAAAAGCTCCGTACGGTTGAATCCCTGTCACCTTTCCCGTTACAACGTCACCTACTTTATATTTTTTTTTCATGTTTGTTCCTACTTTCTTTCACTTACATATATATATCATGTTAAATTATAACATAATGAATGTATACGGAACAAAGAATCACCCTATTTTGAAAAAAACTTCCAACTTTATATGTTTCAACCAAATTTCCCCAATACCTGACGAGCTCCTGAATCTGTAAAATAGTTGAAAAATTACAAAAAATTAAAAGTGTCTCTTACAACAAAAGACACTTTTTTATATAATACTTTTAGCTTCAAATTTAATCGCTATCAATTGGTATGCCATTTCAACGCAATCTTCGAAAGGAATCCAGATTTCAAAGGATTGCTCGTACACTTTTTGGATCACCCGTGCGAGCTCTGTCGGATCATCGATTTCTTGCAAAGCAAGAATGACATCGCTCGATTCAAGCTCATATGCATCTTCTCCAATTTGAAAAGGGTCCCATTTCATTAAAGCGAGCTTGGCCTTTTTGTTCATTAATACGTTCTCCACAATTTCACCTTGCATTATTCTATATTTTCCTTCTTATGATATCATATAATCATTATATTTAAAGATAAAAATTAAATAGGAAAGAGTGGTAATCGTGACTTTTAACTTTGATGAAATATATGAAAGAAGAAATACCAGCAGTTTGAAATGGGACAAATTTAAAGATCGCTATCGCGCAAAGTACGCTGTGGAAGATATAGACAATGTTTTGCCAATGTGGGTGGCGGATATGGACTTTGCCGTTCCGCAAGTGGCGATTGACGCCATCAAAAAACGATTGGATCATCCAATTTTTGGATACTCCTACATAAGCGATGCGTGCAAAGAAGCCATTCAACAATGGTTCAAACGCCGCCATAATTGGCATATCAATAAAGAAGCGTTGATTTTCCACAGCGGGGTCGTTCCAGCAATTGCAACTATTCTTGAAACTTTCACGGAACCGGGAGATAAAGTATGCATATCCACTCCGGTATATCCTCCGTTCTTCAACATTCCAAAAGGACTGAAACTGGAAGTCGTGGAATGCGATTTAACGGAAAGCGAAGACCAAATTTACGAATATGACTTTGATAAATTAGAAGAGGCCTTTAAATCAGGGGTAAAAGCGTATGTGTTATGCAGCCCTCATAATCCAGGAGGAGTCGTTTGGTCAAAAGAGACGCTGGAAAAACTCGTTCAGCTATGCATCAAATACGATGTGCTGCTCATTTCCGATGAAATCCATGCAGACATTGTGTTTGACGGACACCAACACATCCCGACAATGACGGTGGAAGGTGCCGATCAGGCAAAAATTGTTGCCTGCATTGCCCCAACCAAAACTTTCAACCTGGCCGGGCTTCATGCGGCAATGATTGTGGCGGAAAATCCAAAATTGAGAAATGCGATACTCAGAAACAAAACGGCCCATGGGTTGGATGATTGGAATGCCCTTGCCGCTGCGGGAGTTCAAGCGGTGTATGAAAAAGGCGAAGAATGGCTGGATGAAATGATTCAATACGTTTCCAGAAACATCCAATACTTAGAACAAGAATTAAATCAATTGGATGGCGTTAGGGTCATCCGCCCGCAAGCCTCTTACCTCGTTTGGATCGACTATCGTGGAACAGGGCTTTCCGAAGAAGAAATGATGGATCGTCTCTTAAATAAAGGGAAACTGGCATTGGAGCCAGGAACAAAATATAGCGAAGCAGGCCGCGGTTACCTCCGCATCAACCTGGCATGTCCGTTTGAAACAGTCAAAGAAGGCGTGGAACGTTTCAAAAAAGCTTTATCTTAATATAACGTTTAATAGAAAAAACATCATTTTCTCTGTGCAGAAAATGATGTTTTCATTTTATTCCCATTATTATGTTACTATTGTTCTACCTTCCATTTATATTATAATGATAAAAAAACGAATTTCTAATTATTCAAAAATTACTTGAAAATGGGGTTATTACAATCAAAGACGTGATGAGAAAGAAATTGCCTCTTCGTACAACAATGTTCTTATTTTCTTTTGTAATTGTGCTGTTTTCCATTATGACAAGCGGGGCCATCATGATTCACAATATTGCCGGCGCCTTTGAGAAAGAGTTTGGATCACGGGCAATCGCCATCGCCCGAACCGTCGCCCAATTGGAAGAAGTTCAGACAACGGTCGGGACGGAAAAAGGATTTGAAGTCATCCAGCCGATTGCGGAACGGGTCCGTTTAGCAACCGATGTGGACTACATCGTGATTTTCGATATGAAAGGTGTCCGTTATTCCCACCCATCGGAAAGCAGAATCGGAACCATTAACGAAGAAATAATGAAAAATGCGGCATATTCCCAACACGAGTACATATCAAAAGCTTTTGGGGTACAAGGTTTTTCCATCCGCGCATTCGTACCGATCATGAATCCCGAGGCTACAAGACAAGTCGGGGTGATCACCGTCGGAATCATAACTCCGAAGTGGCAACATTTAGTCGAAGAGTATCAATCGGATATATACATCTCTTTATTTTGGGGATTATTGATCGGTCTTGTTGGATCCATATTGATCGCCAATCATATCAAACGGCAAACATTAAATCTGGAACCTTCCGAAATTGCCCGTATTGTGGAGGAACGTTCCGCCATTATGCAGGCGATGGACGTCGGGCTTCTTGCCACGGATGGCAAAGGCAATATTACGTATATGAACCATTTGGCAAGAAAATATACCCATTTTTTTGGAAAAAGAGGAACTTTGAAAGAAGTGTTTCAGAATACTTGGTTAGGAGAAGAACATATAGAAAAGCAGGATGGTTACCGGCCGCTGTCAATGTTTAACCAGATGTATCTGGTCCGCATCTTCCCATTAAAAATTCATGATAAAAACGCCGGTTCCCTCATTGTCATCACTGACCGGAAAGAAGCGCATACATTAGCGGAAGAATTGACTGGGGTAAAAACGCTTGTTGACACCCTCCGAGCCAAACATCATGAATTTCTCAACCGCCTGCACAGTATTGCGGGGTTGATTCAACTCAACCGGAATGAAGAAGCCATCAGTTTAATATTGGATGAAATTACCGATGAAGAAAGTGTCTTTCAAAAAATTAAAGACAAAATTCAAGACTATTCCATTCAAGGATTGCTCATAGGCAAATTTTCAAGAGCGAAGGAGCTGGGGGTGGAACTCACCTTAAGCGACGATTCTTACTTATTTGATTATGTTACCGGTTTTTCCAGCGGCGACTTGATCACCATCATCGGAAATCTGCTGGATAATGCCATGGAAGCTTGTCTATCAAAAGAAGAAAAGTTTGTGGATATCCTCATCCAAGGGGACAAACATTACTTATATATCGAAGTTCAGGACAATGGAGCAGGAATTCAAAAACCGGTGGAGCGGATTTTTGACTATGGTTTTACAACGAAAAATAAAGCTGGCCATGGAATCGGATTGGCGTTGGTAAAACAAATTGTCGAATCAAATCATGGAACAATTCAAGTGTTTTCGGAAGTGGGTGTCGGAACAACGATGATTGTACAAGTTGGGAGGAATGAACAATGAAAGATATTCGGGTCTTGATTGTGGAAGATGATCCAATGGTACTCGAAGTAAACAAAAGTTTTCTAATGAAAACAAAGGGGTTTTCCCTCGCCGGAGAAGCTCAATCAGGTGAACAAGCCTATCAGGAAATCAAGGAAAAAATGCCCGATTTAATCCTTTTGGATATGTATTTGCCGGATATTTCCGGACTGGAGCTATTTTACAAAATTCGAAATGAACGCCTCCCGGTTGACATCATTATGATTACGGCAGCACGAGATGCAAAAACCGTTCAAGAATTGACGCGTTTGGGAGCTTTCGATTATTTGGTGAAACCGTTCCGCCTGGAGAGATTCCAACAAGCATTGGAAAATTACGCCCGCTCCCGAAAGAAATTGACCACGAAAGACGAATTGAAACAGGATGACATTGACGAATATTATGGCACTACTTCTTTTGAGACACAGAAGGAACTTCCAAAAGGACTTAATGAAATCACGATGAAACAAATCACCGACAAGTTGAAGGAAATCAACGAACCGGTGACCGCTGAACAGTTGGCTCAAAATACGGGCATGGCGAGGGTCACTGTAAGAAAATATTTGGACTATCTCGCAAGTATCAGCGAAGTGAAAATCGATTTAAAATACGGTACAGTCGGCCGTCCAACCAAATATTATTCTCTTTGATAAGAGCTCAAAATGCTCTTATTTTTTTACCCGCACATGTATTATAACAGTCGTTATTCCAGAATAACTGTTGTATACCAAAAAGAACAAAATGTTCATTAACACCATAATATTGAGAATTTTCATTTTTCAATTAACATGAAATTAACGTTAGAAAAGAGGATTTGAATGAGAAACTTATTAAAAGTGTTCATGTATTGTATTTTGTTAGCGATTCCATTTCTAACGCTTGCATGCACTCAGTATGATGATTATCCCGAAGATTTGGAGCAACTGAGTGAAGATGAGCGGCTTGTCATCCGTTTCTCCCATGTTGTCGGAGAGGATACACCGAAAGGAATGGCCGCCCGTAAATTTGCCGAACTCATTAAAGAACGGTCCAATGGCCGGATCGAAGTTCAAGTTTTCTCAAATGGAACCCTTTACAAAGATGTGGAAGAATTGAATGCGCTCCTTAACGGGAATATCCAAATGATTGCCCCTGCCATTTCAAAGCTGACCGACTTGGTCCCTGAACTTTCGGTTTATGATCTTCCCTACGCCTTTGATTCAATGGAGGAAGTTCATGAGTTCACCGAAAGCAAGGCGGGAAATCAATTGAAGAACCTGTTGAAACAACATAATCTGATCGTTCTCGGCTTATGGGACAGCGGTTTTAAACAAATCAGCAACGACACCCGGCCGATCGAACATTACAAAGATTTGAAAGGCATCCGAATGCGCATCATGCAAAGCGATATTTTGGCTGAACAATATCGCACTGTTGATGCATTGCCAAGAAAAATCGATTTCAACACCGTCTTTCAATCGCTGCAAAAAGGCGATGTGGAAGGACAAGAAAATACATTGACAAACATCACAAGCAAAAATCTCTATTCATTGCAAAAATACTTGACGATATCCGATCACGGTTACTTAGGATATTTCCTGCTCTTCAATTATGATTTTTGGAAGAAATTATCAACGGAAGATCAAGAACTCATCAAAGAGACTCTTGAAGAAGTTCAAGAATGGCAATGGCAAATTGCAAAAGAATTGAACGATCAAAAACTGCAGGAAATTGAAGATTGCCGATGCATTCAAATCCATTATTTGTCGGAAGAAGAGAAAAAAGACTGGGAGAAACGTTTCTCTCCTGTATATGACTACTATAAACAGCATTTTGGAAACTACTATATTCAAAATCTTCCGAAATATAAAGATGTCAAATAGGTTAAAGAGAGCTTTTTGCTCTATTAACAATAAATTACTATCAAACTTTTTAAGGGGGATTCACATCATGAAGAAATGGCTATTAGCCACGATTTTAGGGGTGTTGGCACTTGCGCTTGCTGCCTGTGGCGGCGACAGTTCCAGCAGTGATGACAAGAAATCTAGTGATGAGTACACTGCAGACAAACCGCTTGTCATCAAGTTCTCTCACGTAACAGCTCAAGATAGTGTAAAAGGTAAAGCTGCTGATTATTTTGCACAATTAGTGGATGAAAAAACAGAAGGTAAAGTAAAAGTTGAAGTGTATCCAGCTTCCCAATTATACGGGGATGCAGACGAACTTGATGCGTTAGTATCAGGGAACGTACATATGATCGCTCCTTCTGTAACAAAAATGGTAAAACTTGATCCACGTTGGCAATATGTTGATATGCCATATTTATTCGAAAGTGAAGAACATGTTCAAAAATTCTTTGATTCTGAATTGGCTCAAAAATTATTCAACTCAGATCAATTGGCAGCAAACGATATTAAAGGGATGGCATTCTGGCCAAACGGATTCAAACATTTCTCCAACAACAAACATCCATTGGTAAAACCTGAAGACTTCAAAGGTTTGAAATTCCGTACACAAGCTGGACAAGTATTGGAAGCTCAATTTGAAGCATTAGGCGCAGGTTCTGCGACAATCGCCTTTGGTGAAACTTACGCTGCTCTTCAACAAGGAACAGTTGATGGCGCGGAAAACCCATTCAACAACTTTGATACAATGAAATTCTATGAAGTTCAAAAATATTTATCTACAACACAACATGGTCGTCTTGACTATGCGATTTTCGTAAACAAATCTTTCTGGGAATCAATGCCTGAAGATTTACGTGCAAAAGTGGAAGAAGCGCTTGCTGAAGCTACGAAATATGCTCAAGATTTGGCGGCTGAAGAAAACCAAAAATCTTTCGAAAAAATCAAAAGCTTAGGCACAGTGGAAGTATATGAAATGACTGATGAAGAGCGTGCAGCTCTTAAAGAAGCGTTACAACCTGTTTATGATAAATTCGAAGATGTTATTACAAAAGAATTAATTGATGGCATCAAGGCTTTAGCTGAATAAAAAATTCCCTGAAACACAATCTTTTCCCTAACGATTCGAGTGTCGATGCATTTCGGCACTCCCTCTTTTTTCACTTTAAAATAAAGGAGTTGAGACAATTGAAAGTGTTAATGAAAATTTGGGCTTGGTTTGAGGAAATCTTCTCGGGTCTTTTTTTTGGCGCCGGTGTCCTCTTAATCTTCTACGGAGTATTTATGCGATATGTTTTAAACCATCCCCAGGCATGGGTTGAAGAGGTGGCAAGATATTCAATCATTTGGGGCACTTTCCTGGGCTTCGGTATGGCATTAAAACACAATCAGCACATTCAAGTGGATATTTTATACGACCGTTTAAACCCTGCCGGAAAATATATTCTCAATCTTGTAGCAACCGCGTTGAGCATTATATTCTGTCTGATTTATACATATTACGGATGGAATCTGGTCTCTGCTCGACTCAATTCTGGAATGGTATCTCTTGAAGTGGGCATCCCTATGTGGATTGTTTACCTGATACTACCAATTTCAGGAGTGCTTTTCTTGCTTCGATTTATCGAACGGTTGGTAAACATTCTGCGTAGAAAGGATGAAGAATATGCTAACCCTCTTAATTAGTTTCTTTATATTAGTATTCTTGCGGGTTCCTATAGCAATCAGTTTGGCCTTATCTACCATTTTAATGTTATTTATGTCCGATTTTAATATGAACATGATGCCTCAACGGATGTTTACCGCACTCGATTCCTTTCCAATGATGGCCATCCCCGGATTCGTACTTGCAGGTGCCATTATGGCCCGCGGCGGAATTTCAAAATATTTGATTGAAGCATTGCGTTCATGGGTCGGGCATCTGCCAGGAGGATTATCCGTTGTAACGATCCTGGCCTGCGGGATTTTCGCCGCCATTTCCGGTTCATCTCCGGCAACGGCCGCTGCCATTGGTTCGATCATGATTCCCGCCCTCATCTCAGCAGGATATAATAAAAGATATGCTTACGGATTGGTTGCCGCCGGCGGAACGCTCGGTATTTTGATTCCTCCAAGCGTCCCTCTCATTATCTACGGTATCACCGCCGAGGAATCAATTGGAAAATTATTCATGGCTGGCGTTATCCCTGGTTTGGGCTTGCTTGCCGTTCTGATTGTCGCTGCCATCGTTTATGCGAAAAAGCAAGGATATCAAGGTGACCAAAAAGCCACTTGGGAAGAACGCGGAAGAAAATCGTTGAAAGCCATTTGGGGTGCATTATTACCGGTATTAATTTTAGGCACTATCTACAAAGGAGTTGTCACTCCAACGGAATCTGCCGTGATTGCGGTCGTTTACGGACTCATCGTTTCTATTTTCATTTACCGTGAGTTGAGCTGGAAAGATTTCCGCCATGTGATGGTTGAATCCATTAACGTAACAGCGATGATTTTCCTTATTATCGGAGCTGCCTCATTATTCGGTTTATATATGACAAACGAACAAGTCCCTCATAAAGTCGGTCAATGGATTGCGGAAAGCGACATGAACAAATGGGTATTCATGTTGATCGTCAACTTCCTGTTCTTTATTTTGGGCATGTTCTTGGAAGCGGTATCGATTATTTTGATCACTTTGCCGATTTTATTACCGATATTAAAACATTTCGGTATCGATTTATATCACTTCGCCATTATCATGGTAATCAACTTGGAACTTGGTATGATCACACCTCCAGTTGGTTTAAACTTGTTCGTCGTTGCGGGTATTGCGAAAGAAAAATTGGGGGAAGTCGTTCGGGGCGTAATTCCATTCATTGTATTGATGATTGCATACTTGATCGTCGTCATCCTCTTCCCTCAATTATCGCTATGGCTGCCATTCGGAACCGGAAAATAACACTGGAAACTTGGCGGACATTTTCGACCGTGTCCTCTGAAGTTTAAAAAGAGGGTGTTCACAAATGGAAACAAAGGGGTATCAATTGAATGAGGTAGGCTACTGGCGCATCGTTGCAGGCCTCGGGTTGGCATCAACCTTTATTTTTGCAAGCTTTTATTCCTTTCAACCGCTCATTCCTGTATTTGAAAAGGAGTTTTCCATTTCAGTGACGTACTCCAGCTTGACCATGTCACTGGCAACGTTGTCCTTGATTTTCGGGCTGATTGTTTTAGGGTTTTTTTCTGACAGAAATGGACGAGTCGTATTTATCAAACTTTCCGTCCTTTTATCGATTCTTCCATTTCTTGTCATGCTTTTTGTTGAAAAATACTGGGTGATCTCCCTTTTGCGATTTATCCAAGGATTCACTTTGGCCGGAGTGCCTGCTGCATCTCTTGCATATATCGGAGAGGAAATCGAATCGAAAGTGCGGAATCTGGCCACATCCATCTATATTTCTACAAATGCGCTTGGCGGGATGATCGGACGGTTTCTTGCGGGGTATCTTTCAGAAACTTATAGTTGGCAATCAGCCATTACAATCATTATGATTTTTGGCATTTGCGTGTTTATTTTTGTGCTCATCGCTTTGCCAAAATCGAAATTTTTCGTCCCAAGTGCAGTAAGTTTTTTGGAAGATTTGAAAGGTTTCGGTTATCATCTAAATAACCCGATTTTACTTCTGTTATTTGGATTGGGAATCGTATTGCAAATCACATTTACCGGAACGTGGACGTACCTTCCGTTCCAATTGGCACAACCGCCTTTTTCCATGTCCCTGGACTCCATTTCCTTTTTGTATTTTGCCTATGCCTTCGGGATTATTGGAGCACCGATTGCAAGCTGGCTCTCAAATAAATTCACATTAGAAAAAGTGCGGACCTTTGCGATCTTCTTTCTTTCTTTCGGCGTATTGTGCACATTGCATTCTTCTCTCTTTGTCGTATTGTTTGGTTTGTGTGTGGTTTGTTTCGGCTTTTTCACAGCCCATTCATTAACTGCCGCAAGTGTGGGCAAAACCGCGACCCATTTGAAAGGAAGCGCATCAAGCCTTTATTTGGTTGCTTATTACATCGGGGTTGCATCCGGAAGCACTCTTGTCGCTCCCGTCTATCATCATCTGGGGTGGAAAGGGTTCATCTTAATAACCGTTGCTGTAACTATTTCCTATGTAATATTTTTAAATTTTTCATTAATAAAATACCACCAAAAAAAGAGTTTGGAAAATTAAGGAGATTTTCTTGTTGTTGCATACCATTGGAATATTTCCTAAATATAGAGCAATTTGAAAAGGCTGTCCGAAATGTTTTACGGACAGCCTTTCAAATTATTTGAGTTCTATATGATTTTCCTTATTTTTGTAAGCCCGAAATCAAACAACGCCTATAAATCAATGACACCTCCCTGTAAGATGAAAGTAACAATTACAGAGGAGGTGTTCTTTTTTTGACAACGGAAAAACTCAATATCGTGCCTGTAAAATT
>NZ_JBHSNQ010000173.1:0-18302 GCF_042655065.1 Ureibacillus suwonensis | reverse complement strand
TCAGTGAGTCATGATGAACACAGAAAACGTAGTACCTCACTTGAGGAAGGAAGCGGTGAATCCCGTGGGAGACCTCTTGGAGGGTGGAGTGACCACTGGCATAAAGAGAACAGCTATTCACGGAAGTAATAAAAACTTGCGTCAATTATCTTAATTGAACCGCCGTATACGGAACCGTACGTACGGTGGTGTGAGAGGACGGGAGTTAATCGCTCCCTCCTACTCGATTCTTGAAGTTCGTTATGCACTAGCCTTGTTTTGACTATCGATTTCCATCCAATAATATATCATGTGTTCGGACGGCTTCTTCCACTTCTCCAAATGACCAATGATTTTTCGGTACATCCACAAATGTCGGAGTTTCCACATTCGTCAATGGTCCGCGTTTGAAAAGCAGGTTTATGATTTTCACCGTTTGGGCCCGTGTCAATTCCTGGTTCGGCTTGAACGTAAGGTCTTCATAACCGGTCATAATGCCGGCAGCTTTGGCAAAGTTGATCGCCTCAAATGCCCAGTGCTTGCTTGTTACATCTTTGAAACCGGCTTCTTGACTGACATTCAATTTTCCGCAGTAATCACATAGTTATGAATTGGATTGTCGATATGGCCATCGGCGAAATCATCGGCAGTTACCTTTGTTATCCAAGATGAATATGAAAAATACAAATTTCCTATGGAATCAAATGCAATATCTGAAACAGAATACGGCATTGTTCCTATTTCATGCACCTTTGGGCTTGTAACGGGAATTGGAAAGTCATTGAAATCCTTTTTCGAAATGGTATATAACTTTTTTAAAACATAGTCTCCAAAATAGAAATCGCCCGTTATTGGATGGAAAGCAAGTCCATACAGAAACACTCCTCCTGTAATGACTTCCGTGGAAATTTCGGCAGGATTTCCAATCCCTTCACTAAAATCAGTACTGGAAATTTTATAAATTTTATCAATCGGATAACCTATGTAAGCAAATGTGTAATAAAAATTGCCCTCCGAATCAAAATCCAAAGAATATGGTTCGCCATTATTAAAATTTATTACATCCGTTATGGTTCCATCATCAGAAATTTTACTGATTTTACTGTCGACGAAATTTGCAACATAGATGTATCCATCATGATAGGACAATCCAGAAGCATTTGTATTGGCCGAGGTAAATGCAAATGTTTGTTGGGCACCTATGGGCAAAATCATTGCGAAAATGGCCATTGCAATCAAAAATATCCTTCGCATCCTGAGTTTCACTTTCATACTAAATTCCTCCTGCTATTGGTATTTTCTTAATTATATTATAGGATTAAGGTTCTATGGAAATGTTTTTTTTGATAGGATAAAATTCCCTTTTAAAAAGAAAACATCCTATGAAATTTTGTAAAATTTCATGGCTGTACGAATTTGAAATAAGTAAAATGTCCCGGCTTCCCACTTATAAATTAGTAAATATTTTTATAATCTTTGCTCCTGCGGTCGTCACATCAAATGTTACCCTGCCGCAATTCATCTGCGGCTAAGCGTGTGCGACAGCCGCAAAGGGAACGCCTCAAAAATGACTTTTCAGACGCTCCTTTTCTCATTTTTGTTTCCATTTTTCCATTTGAAAGGACAACCCAATTAGGTTAAACTAATGGAAGGAAAATGGAGGTAAACATATATGGGTGGCTCAGTTTCGATTGTACAATTAATCATCTCTGTCGTATTATTTTTTGTCATGTTTTTTGGAATCGGTTTCTTATTGAACATGTTACTTCGCATGACGTGGCTGATGACGATCATCTATCCGGTTGTCGTTATCTTTATCATTGATGAAGTCAGCTTTTTGGATTATATATTCAAACCGGGTCATGCATGGCCGGCTTTATGGGATAAAATTTTATCTCTTCAGGTTGTGGATATTGCCATTCTATCTGGAGGATTTGCCGGAACCATCGTCGCCGGCATCGTCATGATTATTTTAAGGAAAAGCGGATATCGAATGTTTTAAAAGGATCTATCCAAAAGTGCCAACTTTTGGATAGATCCTTTTTATTGGATGAAAGTATAAAAAATGACGGAAATAATGATGCCGGTAAGTGCGCCGGATAATACTTCATTCGGTTTATGGCCCAACAAAGTTTTCAGTTCTTCCTGTTTTTCATTTTCATCTTTTTCCGTCCAATGTTTCATTTCATGAAAAAATGTTGTCAGTTCTTGCCGGATTTTATTCAACATGGCTGCATGCTGCCCTGCCTGATAACGGACACCGCTCGCGTCATACATGACGATTCCGGCGAACAAGGCGGCAACGGCAAAAACCGGTGAGTCAAAACCTGTTTCGTAACCAACGGCTGTAGCGAGACTCGTCACAGCGGCGGAATGGGAGCTGGGCATGCCGCCGGTGGAAGTGAGCAGCGACCAGTTGATTTCTTTTGTAAATAAAAAATGGATGGGTACTTTAATGAATTGCGCGAAAAAAATTGAGAACAGCGCCAGGAGTAATGGAGCATTATGAAAAATGGCCAAATTGCAAAAACCCTTTCTTTATTGTCTTACAAACAGTATAGCATAATGCTTATTCAAACATTTAAGTATATGCATGAAAAAGATTAGTGTGAATGGAAAGATTGATGTTTCAAGTGGTGTTCGGACGATTTTATTATTGGATATCGGTTTTGGATTTGTCATATTATGTATATAAATAAATAATCAATAAAGGGCTGTGGAAGAGGATGAAGGAAGAAAAAAAAGAAAAAATCGTTAAAATTCTGGAAAAAAAGCTGAAATCCACTTCAAGACAACTTGTTCAATTTGATTCGGAAGATGAAACGCTGCAATATATAACAAATGCTTTCAGAGAAAAACTGTCAGCGGACTTTGTCGGGATTGTTTTCAAAACGGGAGAACAGTTGATTGTGAAAGCATGGAGCGGGACAAAAAGTTCGATTGCCGGCCATTTTCCATTACCTGTGGACCAGTGTTCCCCCAATTTATTTTTGTCCAGTTTAACCCATGAGCAATTGAGTCTGGAAAAAAATTGCGAGTTTACGAGACTGCTTCAAAAGGAGAAGGTCCAAACTTGGTTTACTTTCCCACTGAAAAATGAATTGAATCTTTTTGGATTTTGTATCATTGGTTATTTGCAAAGAGTCATTTTATATGAAGAAATGGAAAGTGTATTTGACGATTTTGGAAAGGATTTAGCCATTGCTGTATTGTTTCAAAGGGAAAAACAACATAAACAAAAGCTTCAGAGTTTATTAATTTATCAGCAAGCGATGGTGAAAGAAACGATTCACGGCAATTCGATCGATGAAATCACCACGATGTTGAGTCAGACATTGGAGAAATCTGTCCTGTTGCTCGACCGGTTTTTGAGACCGATTTCGTATAAACTGTTACCTGACAAAGAAGGTTTATTGGATGAATACCTTGAGCTCGCCACCTATGAAATTGTTCAAAAAAGAACATCCAAAGCATGGATTCCCCATCCGGCCTTGGAAAAAACGTTGTTAATTTGGACCATTGATGTGGGTGGGGATTTATTTGGTTATTTGGTGTTGGATGCCACCAATATCAAAATGGATGATTATGTCCGTTTGGCCATTGACGTCGCCCGCAATATTTATTCCATTCAATTTATGAAACAAAAAATCATTCTTGATGCGAAAGAACAGGTCAAAGACAGTTTTATCAACAAATTATTGTCCAATCCAATTGACGAGATTGAAAATATCTTCCAATATGCCAATCTTTTTCATTGGGATATCAATCGTCCCCATTTTGTCGCCATCCTGTCATTAACCATCCAAGATCATCACCTGGATTTACTGGAACAGGAGTCGTACAAATCCGCCATATTGGAAAAAATCAAATTGAATCTATCAAACTATTATCCGGAAGTGATCGCCGTAAATAAAGAAGGCGATTTGATTCTAATTTCACCGGTTTCATCGATGGCTCATTCAATAAAATTATATTGGAATAAAATGTATGAAAATTTAAAAAAATGGGTGAGAAGCGATTGGAACAATGTTCAAGTCTTATTGGCCATCGGGGGAGTAACAGAGAAGATTGAAGATTATTCGGTTTCTTACATGCAAGCAAAAAAATGTCTGAATGTAGTGAAGTCGCGTTTTAAGGAAATGGGATTCGCCTTATTTGATGATTTGGGGGCCTATACTTTATTGCATGAAATCGATGGCCGGATGGTTGCCATCTTTGTTCAGGATCACATCGGTCCGTTATTGAATAGTGAAGGAAAAAACATGGATTTATTGAAAACCCTTCAAGTATATTTGTCGCATAATGGGAATATGACCGAAACGGCAAAAGAATTGTATATTCATCGAAGCACATTGCAATACCGCCTGGAAAAAATTGAGGATCTCTTACAAGTGGATTTGGATAATGCGGAACACCGATTTAATTTGAATATGGCGATTAAATTGTATGATTTATTCGGGAACGAATTGAAGCAGAACCTGTGAAGCCATTTCCCCCCGCTCTTTGAACCATTGGGCAAAGGGCGGGTTTTTTTGTTCCGTATTCTATGAATCTTTCAGGCATTCTCCGCAAAAATGATGAAAATTCGTTGTATTCTTCCTACATTGTATAGGTACAGAAGAGATTAGAATTTTTATATATTTTAATCACAGAAAATTTTTAAAATTGAAAGGAGTATCACATATGGCGATAAAGACAGTTGGAGTGGTGGGAGCAGGAACGATGGGAAGCGGAATCGCCAACTTGATCGCAAGCAGCGGATTCCAGGTTTTCCTTCACGATGTAGATACAAAATTTTTGGAAAATGGGTTGGCGCGCATTGAGAAATTTATGAACAAAAGCGTTGAAAAAGGAAAAATCACGGAAAGCGAAAAAGCGGAAGTCATTGAACGGATCCATACAACGACGAATTTGGAAGATTTGCAAGAGGTCGATTTTGTCATCGAAGCCGTTGTTGAAGATTTGGACGTGAAAAAGGAAGTCTTTACAAAACTGGATCAAATTCTGCCGGAAGACGTCATCATTGCAACAAACACGTCCTCGATGTCCATTACGGTGCTTGCGGAAACAACAAAACGTCCGGAGAAAGTGGCCGGAATGCACTTTTTCAACCCGGCACAAATCATGAAGCTTGTGGAAGTTGTACGGGGATTAAAAACAAGTGATGAAACCGTTTCCAAAATCCAAGCTTTTGCAAGAGATTTGGGGAAAGAACCGATTGAAGTCAAAAAAGATGTGCCAGGATTTATTGTAAATCGCATTATGATTCCGCAGTTAATTGAAGCGATTCGGCTGCTCGAAGAAGGTGTCGCCACGGCGGAAGATATCGACAAAGCGGTTACCCTTGGCTTGAATTATCCGATGGGCCCATTTACATTGCAGGATTATGCGGGCGTGGATATCGGTTATTACGTAATGGAATATATGAAAAATGAACTGAATGATAATCGTTATGCACCTCCATTATTGCTGAAACAACTGGTGAGAGCAGGCAGATTAGGTAAAAAGACGGGAGCTGGTTTTTATGACTACAACAAATAAAACTGTTCAGGACTTGACGGCAAAGTATGAATTTTTGCTTTGTGAAATTGAGAATAAGGTTGCAATTGTAACCATTCACCGTCCACCTGTCAATCCCCTTAATACAGCTGTTTTTAAAGAACTTACCCAATTGATGACAGAGCTTGAAAACCGGGAAGACGTCCAAGTAATCGTCCTTACGGGAAGCGGTGAAAAGGCTTTCGTTGCCGGAGCGGACATCCGCGAAATGTTGGAATTGGAAGCCGTTGATATGCTGGAGATGAATCAAACTTCAAGAAAAGCTTTTTCAACGATTGAGAATTTAGCGAAGCCTGTCATTGCCGCCATCAACGGACTTGCCCTTGGAGGCGGATTGGAATTGGCATTGGCTTGCGATTTGCGGATTGCTTCAGAAAAGGCCAAATTCGCCTTTCCGGAAATCAATTTGGGCATTATCCCTGGTGGAGGCGGAACGCAAAGATTGCAACGGATTGTCGGACAAGGAATTGCGAAAGAATTGCTGTACTTTGGTGAAATGATTACGGCGGAACAAGCGCTTCAATGGCACATTGTGAACCGGGTGGTACCGGCGGAAAATCTTTTGTCAGAAGCCTGCGAATGGGCAAAGAAACTGGCCGAGAAACCGAGTGTAGCTTTAAGAATGTTGAAATTGGCGGTGAATTCCGGTTCCAATGTGGATTTGGAGTCCGGGCTTACAATTGAAATGACTTGCTTTGGCAATGCCTTTGCAACAGAGGATCGAAAAGAAGGAATGCAAGCATTTGTAGAAAAAAGAAAGCCGAATTTTACAGGGAGATGATTTTTGTGAAACAAGATATTGTCCTGTTGGAAGGTGCGCGTACCGCTTTGGCTGAATTTTGCGGTTCATTCCGGGAGGTTTCAGCGACGGATTTGGGGGCTTATGCCTCTATTGAAGCGATCAAAAGAGCAAAAATAACACCCGATGAAATTGATCATGTCGTATTCGGAAACGTTCAGCAATCAAGTAAAGATGCCCATTTTTTGGCCCGGCATGTCGGGTTGAAAGCGCAAGTGCCGATCGAAGTGCCGGCTGTTACCGTCAATCGATTATGCGGCACCGGCATCGAAGTGTTGTTGACTGCTGCCCGGTTCATTCAAACGGGGGAAGCGGAAGTGGTGCTGGCAGGCGGAGCGGAAAACATGAGCCAAGTTCCCCATGTCATCAGAGGAATGCGGTGGGGGACCAAATTAGGTTCACCGGTGATTGAAGATTGGTTGTGGGATGGACTTTATGACACGTATGGTCAATGTTCAATGGCCATCACGGCGGAGAATTTGGCGAAAAAATACGAAATCACGAGGGAACAAGTGGATTTGCATGCGCTTACAAGCCATGAAAGAGCCCTTTCCGCAATGGAAAAAGGATATTTTGAGAAAGAAATTGTTCCGGTGGAAATCAAGAAGAAAAAAGGGACGGTCATCATCGACAAAGATGAACATCCAAGAAAAACAAGTCTGGAAGAGCTGGGCAAATTGCCTCCAAGATTTTTGGAAGGAGGTGTAGTTACACCAGGCAATGCCAGTGGAATGAATGATGCGGGAGCCGCTGTGATCCTTGCTTCTTCGGAATATGCCGAAAAAAGAGGGTTGCAACCGATTGCGAGATTAGTATCGTGGGATGTTGTCGGTGTAGAGCCGAAGTATATGGGAATCGGGCCGGTACCTGCCATTCAAAATGCATTGAAAAAAGCGGGGCTGCAGCTGAAAGATCTGGATTTGATCGAAATTAATGAAGCCTTTTCAGCCCAATATTTGGCGTGTCAGAAGGAACTCGGATTTGACCCGGAAATCGGCAATGTAAATGGCGGTGCAGTTGCATTGGGACATCCATTGGCGGTTTCAGGGGTGAGAATATCGCTGACTTTGATTTACGAGTTGGCCAGAAGAGGAAAAAAATACGGTGCTTCTGCCGTTTGCATTGGTGGTGGACAGGGAATTGCGGCAATATGGGAGAGATTATAAAGGGGGATGAAGAATGACAGTTACTGTGTTTGGACTTCTTGAAAGGGCATCTCAAAATTATCCGGATAAAGAAGCGATCTTTGATGGAGCGAATCGCATCACGTATAAGCGATTAATGGAAGAAACTCAAAGTATAGCGGCCGCTTTGTCGCAAAAGGGTTATCAAAAAGGGGACCGGGTCATCGTTTCCCTTCCCAATTGGTATGAAGCCGTAGCCATCTATTTTGCGTTGGCGCAATTGGGCGTCATCTTGATTCCTTGCAACACAAGATACAGCAAAGAGGAGCTTGTCTACATTCTCGAAAATTCCGGCGCAAAAGGAATGTTTGTCGGAAAAGATTTCCAATATTTTGAGGACTTTAAAAATTATTTGCAATCAAGTGATTCTTCTTTGGAAGATATTTTCGCAGTGCGCTCGGAAATGTCTGAATTTTCTGGTTATCGGGATTTATTGGAGAAAGGCAAAGGCATTTCCGCATCTCCTGCACCAATCGATCCGGCAGATGATGTTTTTACAATCCTGTATACGTCCGGAACGACCGGCAAACCAAAAGGGGCTATGTTGACCCATGAAAATGTCATATATTCCGCCGAATTATCCGCCGATATGTTGAAATGTACAAAAGACGATGTATATCTCATTCCGGTGCCTATTTTCCATGTGTTCGGTTTGGTGCCGGGCATCCTGTCGGTGGTCAGCAAAGGTTCAAAGATGGTGTTTTTGGAAGAGTATAAAGCCATCGAAGCGTTAAAACGGATCGAGAGCGAAAAGGTGACGGTCCATCATGGAGTGCCGACAATGTTCATATTGGAACTGAACCATCCGGATTTTCAAAAGTTTGACTTGTCATCGTTAAGAACAGGAATCATCGCGGCTGCTCCATGTCCGGAAGAAATCGTCCGGAGAATTCGGACCGAAATGGGTTGTGACATTCAAGTTTCCTATGGACTTACAGAAACCTCCGCTCCGGTGACATTCACAAGCTTTGATGATGATGATTATTTGAAATCAACGACGGTAGGAAAATTTTTGCCGGGCTATGAAGGGAAAATTGTTGACGTACAAAGACAAAAAGTGGGAATCGGTGAAATTGGAGAAATCGCCGTCAAAGGAAAAGGCGTGATGAAAGGGTATTACAAGATGCCGGAATACACGCAGGCGGCATTTGACGAGGAAGGCTATTTTTATACGGGTGATTCCGGAACGATGGATGAACATGGTTATATCCGCATCGTTGGACGCAAGAAAGAACTGATTATCAGAGGCGGATATAATATTTACCCACGGGAGATTGAAGAACATTTCTATAAACATCCAAGTGTGCTGGAAGTGGCGATTATCGGTTTGCCTGACACGGTTTTAGGGGAAATCAGCTGCGCCGTGATTAAATTGAAACCGGGCCATGTGGAAGATGAACAATCGATGAAGGATTACATCAAAGACAAAGTGGCGGATTTCAAGGTGCCTGACCGTTTTGTTTTCGTTGATAAGCTGCCGATTACCGCCAGCGGAAAAATTATCAAACATGAACTGAAAAATATCATTACCGAGAAATTGAAAGCGACACTTCGTTAAGGGGATGTGCCAAATGCATAAGTATGAATTTAAAGTGCGCTGGGGGGACACGGATGCGGCAGGAATCGTTTTTACCCCCAACTTCTATAAGTGGATGGATGAAGCCACGCATGAATATCTTGCGGAACTTATAAAGCCGTCCAGCAGACTTTTTCAGGAAGATAAGCGGGCTTTGCCCATCCTTGAAGCCTTTTGCCAGTTCAAAAAACCGCTGCGATTTGAAGAACATGTGGTGATTGAAACGACCGTATTGGAAATCCATAATAAAACCTTCAAATTAAAACATGTGTTCAAAAGAGGAGACGAAATTGTAGCCCATGGTTATATGATCCGCGCATGGACGTCCTTTTCCGATACGCCAAAAGCGGAGCCGATCCCGAAAGAAGTGGTTGAAAAGCTGACATTGTCTCTTGAAAGAGAGGTTGTGGTACATGAATAGTTCAACGAAAAGTTTGCTGTCCTTTTTAAACAAAACGAGCCGTCCAGCTGATGTGTTTACAGTGGAAGAATTTACGGATGAACATCTCATGCTGAAAGAGACGGTAGAGAAATTTGTTGATCGGGAAGTATTTCCCGTACTCCATCTGATTGAACAGAAACAATTTGATGAAACAAAGAGACTGATGTTGAAGGCGGGAGAACTTGGCCTCATTGCGGCTGATATTGCGGAAGAATACGGAGGATTGGAACTTGGCAAGGTGAGCGCGGCGATTATTGCCGAAGGGATGGCAAAGGCAAGATCGTTCAACATTACGTTCAGCGGCCAGACAGGAATAGGGGCGTTGCCGATTGCCCTGTTCGGGACACCGGAGCAAAAATCCCGTTATTTGCCTAAATTGCTTACAGGAGAGCATATCGCAGCCTATGCTTTGACGGAACCATCCGCCGGAACGGATGCATTGGGCATTAAAACATCTGCCACTTTATCTCCATGCGGCCGTTATTATATTTTGAATGGCGAAAAGCAATGGATTACGAATTCAGGATTTGCGGACATTCTTATCGTCTATGCAAAAGTGGACCATCAGCATTTCACCGCTTTTATTGTGGAAGCGGCCAGCGAAGGGCTGTCCACGGGTCCAGAGGAAAATAAAATGGGGTTGGACGGTTCATCCACCCGTTCGGTTATTTTGGATCAAGTCCATGTGCCGGTGGAAAATGTCATTGGTGAAATCGGCCGCGGACATATCATTGCATTCAATGTATTGAATTTCGGAAGACATAAAATTGCTTTGAGTTCGCTGGGCACGGCCAAACGGGCAATCGAATTGGCGATCGAATATGGAAATGTCCGTCAACAATTCAAGCAACCATTAACGAGTTTTCCTTTGATCAGAGAAAAGATTGCGGATATGGTTGCAGAGTCCATTGCGGTGGAAAGCGTTGTATACCGGACGGCCGGGGAAATGGAAGAATCCTTTTCAGAACCCTATGATTCCATTGCCAAATTGGTAGGGAAATTTGCAGTCCATTGTTCCATCAATAAGGTGATGGCGACCGAAGCGGCGGGAAAAATTGTGGATGAAGCATTGCAAATCCATGGCGGCTATGGGTATATGCGGGAATATGAAATCGAACAATTGTATCGGGATGTCCGAATCAATCGCATCTTTGAAGGCACGAATGAAATCAATCGCATCTTGATTGCCAACCACATAATGAAAGCGTACGAACCGGTTGTGGAAGAAGAGCATGTGAGCGGTCCATTGGAGAAGGAATATCAAAAATTGAATCTTGCAAGGGTTATATTGAAAGAGTTGATTGAAAGCGCCCGCAAAAACAATTTGACAGATATGAATAAAGAACAGGAGCTGGCAGCTGCCATTGCGGATATGGCGATTGGGTTATACGCCATGGACAGTTTGTTGGCGAGAGCCCGAAAAACAAGCGGAGATCAAAAGATTGAAATCGCTGCAAAAGTTTACGTTCATAAAACATTGCAACAATTTATGAATCTGGCACTATATTTGAAGAATTATGCAGGGATTGGTGTGGAGGCCATTCAGAAAGCGCATCAGGCCATCATTGAAAGCGCTGACAATTTGATTGGCTTAAAGCGTCAATTAGCAGAAATCGTTATTTCATAGCGATTTCTGTCTGTTCTTTATTTCTTTATTTATTCAATATACTCATTTTACTCTATTATCACAGTGTAAACAGGGGGATTGTAATTTGAAAGAACTTCAAATGATTGAAAAGACGACTGTTAAGAAGACGATGACTCGGATTTTGCCGTTTATTTTGCTTTTGTATATTGTTGCCCATTTGGACCGGGTGAATTTAAGCTATGCGGCTTTGGAAATGAACGCCGACTTGGCGCTGACTTCGGAAGTGTTTGGATTATTGTCGGGAATCTTCTTTATTGGCTATTTTATGTTTGAGATCCCGAGCAATATGATCATGAGCAAAATGGGGGCCAGACTATGGATTGCCCGCATTATGATCACTTGGGGAATCATTGTCATATTGACGGGATTTGTCCAAAATGCTGCCCACTTATATATTTTGCGCTTTATTTTAGGTATCGCGGAAGCGGGTTTTTTCCCGGGAGCCGTACTGTATTTGACATACTGGTTCCGTAAAAAAGAGCGTGGACGGGCAACGGCGATCTTGCTGTTGGCTTTGCCTATTGCGGGATTAATCGGCGCTCCCGTTTCGACATGGATCATTGATCATGTGTATTGGCTGGAGATGGCCGGTTGGCGATGGATGTTTATTTTGGAAGGGCTTCCGGCATTACTTCTCGGAATCGTGGTGCTGTTCTATTTGGTGAACCGGCCAAGTGAAGCCAAATGGCTGTCCCAGGAGGAAAAGGAATGGCTGGAATCAGAACTTCAAATGGAAAGAACGGAAAGCAATCACATCAATAAAAAATATGTTGGGGAAATGTTGAAAGATGCAACAGTTTGGAAATTGGCATTAATTTACTTTTCAAATTACACTTGCATGTTCGGATTGTCTTTTTGGTTGCCAACGATTCTGAAAAATTTATCCGCAGAGGGGACAACCAATGTATCCATTGGGTTGTTATCGATGATTCCTTCCTTCATGGGGATATTGGCCATTTTATTTGGCGGATGGAATTCCGACCGTACCGGAAAATATAAGGAACATCTTGTCGCCTCCTTCATAATTGCCTTTATCGGCTTTGCCTGTGCAAGTTTTATGAGCTCCCCGGGCTGGATGTTGGTTTGCTTGACCGTTGCTTCGTTCGGTCTGTATATATTTGCCGGATGCTTCTTTGCTTATGAAACCCACTTTTTCACAGAACGAACTGCACCAGTCGGCATCGCATTAGTCAATTCAATTGCGGCCCTTGGAGGTTTCTTGGGACCTTATATTTTAGGGGTGCTGAATGTAAAAAGCGGCATGCTTTTCCTGGTGGTACTGGGCATCGTTGGTACCGGATTGCTGATTACTTTAAAACAAAAAACTTCTGAAACCTTTATTTTTGAAGAAGAAAAATCATTGGAGAGTGTAGGGAAAAGTTGATATCAAATTCTTGTGATATGTTGCCACTTCCTTTTACAAAAATTAGGTTATACTAGTAAAAGGAAGTGGCTTTTTTATTTGAATTCCTTTAGAAAAGGATAGAACATGAACTCGGAGGTTCTTCAATATGATTTGTAAAGAGAAAAAAACATTTGATGAAATTACAACGGAATTATTAATTGTAGGTGTTCAAAAAAATTGTGATCATATCAAGGGATGGAAAGATTTCGTATCCTTTTACGGAGAGCAGGTGGAAAAATGGATCCGTTCCGGCGATATCGAAACGGAACGCAAAAAGTTGACGAGAATTCCGTATGTGGGATCCAATCAACATCTGCAACGGGTTTTGTTTGTCGGATTAGGGGATACGAAAACGTTGACGAGAAATGAATTGCGGGAAACTTTTGGACTGGTGGGGAAAAAACTTCGTGAGATGAAAGCGGACAACTTTACCCTTTGGTTGGAATCCTTTACCGCCGCCCCGATCAGTGAGAAGGATATTGCGTTTTTATTTGCGGAAGGAAGCGGCATGGGATTTTATCAAGTGCCTCATTATAAAACAACATGCAACGCTCCGGATGTTTATCTTGATGAAGTGCATTTTGTGACAAAAGAGGATTTTGAAGAAATTGCTGAAAGCTGCAAATTGGGCTACATTTATGCGGAAGCGGTGAATGAAGCAAGAACGTTGGTGAATTTGCCTCCGAATATTTTGAGGGCCACAGACTTGGCGGATTATGCGGTGAATTTGGCGCACCAATATGGCTTTGAAGTGGAAATTTTGAATAAAGCGCAATTGGAAGAGCTGGGAATGGGCGGCATCTTGGCGGTCAATAAGGGATCAACCAATGAACCCCGGATGATTACTTTAAAATATAAAGGAATGGAACAGTGGAAAAACGTCATCGGTTTGGTTGGAAAAGGGGTCACTTATGATACAGGCGGCTATTCCATCAAATCCAAAACCGGCATGGTCGGCATGAAAGGCGATATGGGCGGAGCTGCCGCTGTTCTTGGCGCCATGAAAATCATCGGTGAAACGAAGCCGAAAAAGAATGTGGTGGCCGTCATCGGGGCAACGGACAATATGATTTCAGGAGACGCGTTCAAGCCCGATGATGTGATTACCACTTATAGCGGAAAAACGGTGGAAATTAAAAATGCCGATGCGGAAGGCCGTCTCGTTTTGGCGGATGCGGTCACTTACGCCAAACAACATGGTGCGGATTACTTGATTGATGTGGCCACGTTGACCGGCGGAGTCATTACCGCTTTAGGCTACGATAAAACAGGTGCATTGACGAATCATGAAGGCTTTTTCGACAAGTTTATGGAAGCGAGCATCAAAACTGGTGAATTTGTTTGGGGCATGCCGTTGACGGCAAGGGATAAAAAACGCATCCGCGAGTCGCAATTGGCCGATTTGAACAATTCTCCGGGAAGCGATGGCCATATGATTTTTGCCGGCGGGTTTGTCGGGGAATTTGTAGATAATACGCCATGGATCCATTTGGATATTGCAGGAACATCCGATGCATCCAAGCCTTACGAATTGGGGCCAAAGGGCGGCACGGGCGTAATGGTTCGCACCCTTGCTGCATTTGTTGAAGATTTCGCATTTAAAATGGATTAGGCGATTAACATAAGTGAACCTCCTTTTCCCACATATGTTACTAGAGAAAAGGAGGTTTACTATGTCGAATTTCCGATATCACCATCGTCCAGTACCATATAACCGGGGTGGATTCAATTTTTTTAGCTATCCTTTTCTTGGCGGATTTTTAGGGGGATTATTAGGGAACGTGATTTATCCTCAAGGATATTATTATCCACCATATTATCCATATTATCCAATCTATCCTCCATTTTATCCACCATATGGCCGTTACTGATGGAGTGCGGACTTCCGCACTCTTTTTTCTTTTATTTACTTGATAGATCGGGAAATTTTGCTATGATAAGTTAGGAAAAATACAATTAACGGGGCAAATATGATGAAAAATCCGTACTTATATAGTTATTTACCATTATTCTCTATTCTGCTTTATAGTCTCTCATTCGGCATTTTTACGGTAGGCAAGTTGATCGGCCTTTTCCAATCCATCGGCTTATATGCCGGCATGCTGGAATTTTTCACCGATATGGAAATCCGGATGTTGTTGCTGTTCGTTTCATTCCTTTGTTTCTTCATGATGTTTTCAGCATTGAAATTGGTTGGGGAAACGATTCATGAGATCGCGATGCTATTGTTTTCGAACGATTCGGAAGGCCATTCTGTAAAGGGGGCAAGAGGGGGATATGTCATCTTCTTTTTCGGTGGCCTCTTGAGCACCGTTGCCATCCAATCCTATCTTGCATTGCTGATCATTTTTGCATTATCGCTATTTTGTTCTTTTGTCTATACAGTATATAAAATGAGCCAATATACTTCTTTGGCCGGCATGATTGGCCTCATCGTATTTGAAATTGTTTTTTGGGCGGTTTTTCTTGCGGCAGTCCTCTTTGTATGTCTAAAACTGTACAATGGGATTTTGGCGAGCTTGCCTTTTGCAAATTAGATTGGTACGGGCTGTCTTCAATGGGGCAGCCTTTTTTAGTTGCATAGATATCATTCCAAAGAAAATGGTTCAGTGCGGTTCATTCGAAAGTCAAACTTTCCAATTAATATTCTGACCGGCATAATCAAAAAAGAGCGGGAAAGAAACTCGCTCTTTTTTCATTGGTTCATAATGCGGTTGAAGATTTTGAAATGGATTTGCGCCTTTTCAAGCTGTTGCATCGATTTTGGCTGGTCATATCCGAGCCAGACGGCAGCGGTGTATTCGTTCGATAAGCCGGCCAGCCAAAAGTCCCGATAGTCATTGGTTGTTCCTGTTTTCGCACCAATATACGATGAATTTGCAAAAATTCCCTTTCCCGTTCCGCTTCTGACCACTTCGCCCAAAAGCGTCCGCATATATTGGACCGTTTGTTCAGACCATATTTGTTTCCGTTCCGTTGGCCATTGATACAATATATTTCCATCCTGATCGGTCACTTTCCGTATGGCATGGGCTCTTGTGTAACTTCCGTCAATAAAACTTGTATACGCATCGGCCATCTCCAGGGCGGTTACCCCGTATGTGAGCCCTCCCAATGCGGCTGAATAATTTTTATCCTTTTCCTCAATGGACTCGAAACGGAATTGGTTCAAGTATTGAAAAGCCGTGTCGATTCCCACCTTGGTGAACAGCCTCAAAGCGGCTGTGTTTAAGCTGTATTTAAAGGCGGTCGCAATCGTCACATTGCCGTAGACTGCGCCCCCGTAGTTTTGCGGGCAGAAATTGCCGATGCAAATGTTTCCTCCACTTACTATGGATGAAGGGGAATAGTTTGCCGTTTCAAAAAGCGGCGCATATACGATTAATGGTTTAAAGGATGAACCCGGCTGTCTCGGTGCTTGATAAGCCCGATGGAAGTCGAATTTTTTATAATCCTTCCCACCATAAATACTTACAATTTCACGATTGCTATTATCAATGACGACAGCGCTTGCTTGCAAGTTGTTTTGGACCGACAAAAAAGAGTCGATGGCTTTCTCATCCCCGTCCTGCTTTTGAGGATTCAAAGCCGTATGTATGATGATGCCGGAATGAAGCAGTTCATTGATTCTTTCATCCAATTCCTTCTGGACCACTTTTTTTGCGTCCGGGGTAGCTTTCCGCAATCTGTCCGCATATCCTTCATTTTCCGCAATCAATTCTTTCAGTTCATGCAAGACGTAAGTGCTGTAAGCGGGGAACTTCTGGGTTTTCCTCTTGATATTCAGTCGAATCGGTTCGTTTTTATATGTATTCGCTTCATCGGCCGTGATGATATTTTCTTTGGCCAGCAAGTCAATCAATCGCTCTTGCCGCGCTTTTGTATTCCCGAAATTGGTCACCGGATCATAAAGGGATGGATTGTTCGGAATGGCCGAAATGAATGCAATTTCCGCCACGGACAAATCCTGCAAAGGCTTATTGAAATAGTACGTTGCCGCACCGCCGATTCCATACACTTGATTGGCAAAATACATTTCATTTAAATACATTTCTAAAATTTTGTCTTTGTCATACATCTTTTCTAATTCATAGGCATAAAAGATTTCCATTAATTTTCGTTCATAGGTTTTCTCTTCTGATAAATAAAGCGACCGGACAAGCTGCTGGGTAATGGTGCTGCCCCCTTGCCGGATGGAATTTTGTCCCGCATTGGCGATAACCGCCCTCATGATGGCGCTGAAGTCGAAGCCGATGTGCTGATAAAAATCCCGATCCTCGCTTAATATAAACAGTTGTTTGACGATTTCAGGCATCTCATTTAATGGAGTAGGGACCCTCCATTCGACGTAATCCTCATTAAAAAGACTTCCATTTCGGTCCAACATTCTAACGGGAAGCTGGGTTTGGGTTTCAGGAAGTTGGACTTGTTCTTCGATTTGCTGTTGTTGGGTTTTTGCCTGGTCCACTTCTTCCCATATTTTCTCCCCCAACAGATAGAGGAGAGGGAAGAAAGCGATAATGATAAGATAACCAAAAAATTGCTTCACGATGATTCCTCCTCGGCTCCTACAAGAAAGGATACCATAATTTCCAACAGAACAGTTCCGCTTTATTGCATGACACAAAAGTATTTCTCTTTGGGAAATTGTTTAAATAATAAGAGATGAAAGGGAAAATGCCAAATTAGCAGAAAAAATGATCGTTTTATGGTAAACTGATACGAGGAAAATGAAGTCATGACTTTGATTTTATTTATAAAGGAGAAGAAGAAATGTACCCACAATTAACGAAGGAATTAAACCCTGGAGAAATTTTGGTGGAAATGAAAACGACAATGGGCTCAATAAAAATAAAATTGTTCCCGGAACATGCGCCAAAAACAGTGGAAAACTTTTTGGGCCATGCCAAGTCGGGTTATTATGAAGGAATTATTTTCCATCGTGTCATTAAGGATTTTATGATCCAAGGCGGAGATCCAACCGGAACAGGAATGGGCGGGGAATCCATCTGGGGACAACCTTTTGAAGATGAATTCCATCCTGAATTGTTCAATTTGCGCGGAGCATTATCAATGGCCAATGCAGGACCAAACACGAACGGTTCACAGTTCTTTATCGTGCAAATGCCATATGTGCCGGCGGACATGGTTGCCCAAATGGAACAGGCCGGTTTCCCGAAAGAAATCATTGAGGAATACGCACGGGTTGGGGGTACCCCTTGGTTGGATTATAAACATACTGTATTCGGTCAAGTGGTGGAAGGCATGGATGTAGTGGACAAAATTGCGGAGGTGGAAACGGATTTCCGCGATAAACCGTTGGAAGATGTCAAAATTTTATCAATCACAGTGATCGAATAATATGACGGAAAGAAGTGATGAAGGTGAATCACCTTTTATTATACGGCGACTTTTTATATTTCCCGGAAGATAAAATGGCCTATATTCCGGCCGCGGTTGAAATGGTCTTTCTGTTCCTGCTCTGTTTTGCGGTTTTCTTTGCAGTGAAACAATTTTCAAAAAGACAGGAAATGAAAACGAAAGAGCTGGAAGAGCGGATTTTGAAAGAAAGAGAAAAAAATAAGTAAGCCCGAATTCAAATGACGCATTGAAAAACTTAAAACAGGGATTAAAAAAGCGTACCTATTAGTACGCATGACAAATAGCCCTACAATCTTGAATTTTTTCAGATTGAGGGCTATTTTGCTAT
>NZ_JBHSNQ010000172.1:0-18058 GCF_042655065.1 Ureibacillus suwonensis | reverse complement strand
GACGATTGGCAACCTTTTTTACATCCTTTGCGAAGATGTAAAAGACATAGATTTTATTACTGCCCTTCAATCGCTTATTGACCTTTTCCAAACTTTGGCGGAATCCAAGGTTTCTTTAAACATGGACTTCTTTAAAAATCAAATGAATAAATGGTTGGTTACTATACCTAATTATATCAAGCAATGCTTAAATATTACTGTGTGCGAAAGTTGAGTTATTTATAATATTTATCCACAGAACGTGTTCAATATTGTGGCGTTAAAAGAAAGCGGTATTGAAAAGCCAGAAGATTTGAAAGGAAAAACAATTGGTGTTTACAGCCTAACAAGTGGAACGCGACAAAACTTATTAATCCTTCTCCACCAAGTTGGTTTGACGGAGGATGATGTCAAGATTGTGGAAACAGGCATATCAAATTTTGCCCCACTATTACAGGGTCAAGTGGATGCAACTACAGCAACGGATACCGGATTATACCTTGCAAAACAAAAAGGATTAGGCGATGTAAATATAATTGAAGTGAAAGATTATTTAAATATACCAAGTGATGTCTTTGTTGTGACAGAAAAAACGTACGAAGAGAAAAAAGAGGAGTTGAAGCGTTTCGTTGCCGCATACAGAGAAAGTGCCCAATGGATGCTTGAAAATCCGGAAGAAGCTGCAAAACTTGCGAAAGAATTTGCTATTGATGGAAAAGATGAAAACATCAATTTAGAGATAATTAAGCTACGTAATGCTTCTTCAGTTTCAGAAGATACGGAGATAAAAGGATTAGGTGCTATTGATGACGATGTATTACAAAAGGGAGCAGACACATATCAACAGTTAGGTTTAGTGAATAATCAATTGGACATGTCACAAGTCATGACTGAGGAATTTTTGGAGGCAGAGCAATGAACTTTGAGGGTAAAGTTGTCCTAGTTACCGGAGCAAGCCGCGGCATTGGTGTAGCAATTGCTCGTGCTTTTGCAAAGGAAGGGGCTTTTGTCATTGTCAATTATTTGCGGAATAAAATGCTTGCTGAAAAAGTGGCAGCTGAATGCATACAGCTTGGTGGTGACGGTTATGCCATTCAAGGAGATGTTACTTCTGAAGCGGCTGTGAATCAAATGATTGAGGAGATTATATTAGAAGCAGGCAAAATTGATGTAGTCGTTAACAATGCCTTTAAATCTTTTCAGTTTAATCCTGAAACTCGCAAGTTAGCTTGGGAAGTGCAATGGGAAGACTATCAGGGGCAAATTGATGGAGCAGTACGCTCAGCCCATTATATTTGCCAAGCAGTCATCCCCATCATGAAAAAACAAAGCCAGGGCAGTATTATTAATATCATTACAAACTTAGTTGAACGCCCCATCGTCCCGTATCATGAATACAATACTGCCAAGACCGCACTTATGGGGTATAGTAGAAATTTGGCTGCCGAAGTCGGCTCCTTTGGCATCCGCGTCAATTGCGTCGCCCCTGGTCTAGTTTATCCAACAGATGCGAGCCGAACAACAAAGGAAAATCTAAAGGAGCTGATTATCGCTCAAACGCCGTTAAAGCGAATTGCCACTCCAGAAGATATTGCTGGTCCTGTTCTGTTTTTAGCCTCTGACTGGAGCCGCTTTATGACTGGACAAACTCTTTATGTCGACGGCGGGTTTGTAATGTAATCGAGTAGGAGGGAGCGATTAACTCCCGTCCTCTCACACCACCGTACGTACGGTTCCGTATACGGCGGTTCAATTAAGATCATTGACGCAAGTTTTCATAACTTCCGTGAATAGCTTGTCTTCTTATGCCAGTGGTCACTCCACCCTCCAAGAGGTCTCCCACGGGATTCACCGCTTCCTTCCTCAAGTGAGGTACTACGTTTTCTGTGTTCATCATGACTCACTGAATGCCAAGGGCTATTCTCTCTTCATTGTTCGGTCCTTCTTAGTAGTTCTAAACCAACTAATACGATGACCTCTGCTGACTTCTGACGGTTCAGCTACTGATCACTAAGTAGGTTATGAAGCGTACTTCACCTATCCGCCAGACCTCCCCGGGTAAGAATGTAATCTTTCCTTCCATCTGTCTGCTTCATTTACTCTGTATCACCTTTGGCAGAAAGGACTTTGTTTTGTTGTGCAAACTCATCCAATGATACCTAGCCTTGTATGAAGTTCGTGTTCCTCAGACCGGAAGTTTGCCGCTCGCTTCCTTCAGATTCCGCGTCACCACAGACACCCTTGCGTTAAGCTAACCGTTACTTCTGCCTTCACGGCTCGGGACTTGCACCCTATAGATTACATCCATGCCAGGCGCACACAAAAAGCCGAGGTGATGAAGTCAACCTCGGCTTTCTGCCAATATTTATATTTTTGCAATCCGTTCCCAACAAAGGCGGGCGTTATGAATATTTCCGTTTTTTCAAATAAAACAGGATGAGGATTACTAAAATGACGGTTAATGCAATGAAGCTGGAAATCCAAATGATCCGTTCATTTGATTGCGCCGGCTCCTCCGTTTGTTGGCCGGCCTCATTTTTTAATAATTGTGCATTTGTAAAATAAGAACCCGGTCCTGTTTGCACAGCGATGGAAGCGGCGTTATTGGAGCCGGATAAAAATTGCAGAAAATCCAAACTGAAATAATGATCGGTATCTTTGAGATGATCGAATACTGCCATATAATGATCGTCATTCCATGGATTTTTTTGCATGAAGCTGTAATACTCCACGCTTTCCTCAATAAAACCGGCCCGGCTTAATTGCGGTTTTAAATTTTCATAATTGACGATCAGCCGGTCAACCACTTTTTTTAATACGTCATGTTGACTGACAGAACCAATAAAGATCACGTTCCCCTGATTCAACAAGTCCTCTGTCACTTCTGAAGAAGAAAGCAGCCGGATGGAAGGCAGCTTGCCATTCAACGTTAAAACGCTGAACAAATTTTGCAAATCTTTGTTGGGAATTTCCTCGTCCGGCAGCACAATCAATAAGTCCTTGTTTTTATCCGAAAAAGGAACTGGGAAACTGTTAAAGAACAGTTCCGCATCCATATCCTGATTTGAGGATTTCATTGGAAAATGGAATGCACTGTCGGCAAACAAATAAATCCAGCGGTTCTGATCCGTTGCGGCGCATGGATTTTCCACACGTAAACCTGTCGCTTCAAACTGAATGGAAATTAATCGGTTATCGTTTAATATGTTTTTATCAAAAGGCAAACGGACTGTGATATTCCCCTCCTTGTCTTCCTTCAAAGAGTTGATATCAATGGAATGAGGGATGTCGTTAATGTAGACTATCAACTCCACTTGCGTGTCTGATATCGATAATTCTTCAGCGGATTTGGCGTTTTTAATCGATTGCGTTTTCTTTAATTTCAATTCCAAAGATGGCTGGCTTACAGATTTCTTATCTACAGGCAAATAATAAAAGTATGTTTGCGATTTTGAATCATTACTGTCCAATAATAGGTCATCCAGTCCAAAGCTGCTTAACGTAATTTCATCATTTTCTTCAATCATCTCCGGCAACTGTTCAATTTCAATCGATTCCCCTGATAACTGCTCAATATAGTAATCATTTGTAAGGATCGAAATTTTGTTTAAAATCTCTTCAGGCTGTTTGGCTAAAATCAATAAGGCCGTAATCGCATGATTGTTTTGGGTCAAAGGAAGCTGGGAAATGTAGAGTGAATGTTCCACCGGCTCCTTGCCATTTGCTTGCAGCAATTCTCTCATCCATCCGGCTTGGAACTCCTCTACGCCTCCCACAACCACCATATTGCCGGTGATTTTTTCCACCTCATCTTCGTTTACTATGGAAATATGATCCTGAGAGGATAACCCGGATAAATAGTTGGCCACCATTAATGCACTTTGCAATGTTTCCGTAGACGGTTTCGTCGGAATAATAACCAATACTTCCTGACTTTCAGAGCCCAAATACCGTTCAGGATAGTCTTTTAAACTGAGACCATGCTGATTATTATACGGATATAAGTTGATAAAAGAAGATGGAAGAATCTTCACCCAATTCCCGGTTGTATTTTGAGGCAAACAGACCCCGGCGGCAATATTGCCGGAAAAAACAACGGTGATTGTATGCGTCCCTTCTTCTAATGCGGCATGGTTCAAATTTACTTTTATTGTTTGTGAAGTGGTCCCTGCAAGAGATACCGACTGGACCGGTTCGCCATCAATTTTGATGGTCAGTGTGGATGGCTCAATCAATAACTCTGAATTCGAAACTTCAAATTGAACATAATAATCTCGCTCTTCCAATTTTGAATAAATATTGTAGTAGAAATTGGTTTCGGCAGTGGGACCAAAAAGCTCAATAGGCGTATCTGTCAAAGCTGCTTTGGTTTCTCCGGATAATTCAATAGGGATCCCCTGAAGTTCTACAGCCTGGGTTTCGTTTATATGAATAGAGAAAAAAATGAAAAAGGACCCGAGAAGAATTATCCAATGTAGAGCTCTATTCAAACCGTCTTTTCCTCCTTTTTATTTACAGAGAACCGTTCCGTTTTATACCAAACAGATTCCTCTTTTCTAATGATCCGTTTCAGTTCCAAAAATAGTGCATTGATTACCAGTACAATCCACATTTGCGAGTAGGTGAAATACATGAGCAGGGTATAGAAGATATTTCCTGCCGTTAACTGATTCTTTTCAATACTCAAGGCAATCATAATTTCCGTCAAAAATAGCAAAGTGGCCATTCCCCAAAGCACGAGGGCGACTGAACCGATTTGCAAATCCAATTCGTGAAATAAATTCACGACGAATATTGCATTGGATAAAATGACGCCAAAGAAAAAAATGAAGTAGGTGAAAAAGAAGTAAAAAAGGTCGAACATCATCTTTCGGCTGTTCAAGCGCAACAGATTTTTTAAAAATTTCAGTACAACATATTGATTTCCCCTCGCCCATCGCGTCCGCTGCCGCCACCATACTTTAAAGGTTTCCGGCTCTTGCTCCCACGTGACAGCGGCAGGGAAAAACCGGATATAGTAACCAAGGTTATAGATTCGAATGGTCAATTCCGTATCTTCCGTCAATGCGGAGGTATCCCACCCATTCAGCTGATCCAGGATGCTTCTGCGAATGGCGAAATTGGTTCCGGGAATGGTTGCGATTTTGAACCAAAAATATCTCCCTGCTTGGGCCAACCATTGAAAAGTGATGGTTTCAATATTAATAAACTTTGTAAGCCATGTGCTGGCCGCATTGATGACCCGGAACTTCCCTACAACCGCGGCGGCACCTTCGTCATTGACAAGCCCCATCACCAAATTCCATACCGCTTTTCTCTCCGGCGTGTTGTCCGCATCATAAACAACAATGATTTCTCCCTTTGATTCTTTTAATGCAAAATTCAATGCACTGGATTTTCCTCTTCCCTTATATTCGCCCACCGTTTCAACAACCCGGATGAAGGGGAATTGCGCCGCAAACTCCTCCCCTATTTCTTTCGTTCGGTCGCTGCAATTATCCGCAATCAAAATGACTTCCAATTTGTCTTTTGGATAATATAATCTGGACATCGCCGTCAACGTTTGTTTAATCACCACTTCTTCATTATGCGCAGGTATGAACACATTTACTGTCGGCAAGTCCATTTCGTTCATTTTTTGTTCCCATTTGGGGATCACTTTTTCAAAAGTTTTAAAATGCCTGTACCCGCCCTGGGCCAAAAACATATGGTAAAGCAGCATGATCCAAATAAATGCGAGTGATATATAAAATAAATAATTTGCCATCAGTTTCTCTCCTCAAACAGCTGTTTCCGGTAACGGATTCTTAAAAAGAAGATATACACTATAAAAATGCTCAAAAATATTCCCGTAACTGCTACGATCACCCAAAGCAAAGCTTCTACCGGATTGTCCTTGAAATAATTCGTGATTTTGGTTTGCCACGGGAATTCTTCCTTGACCAAAATGCGCCCATCCCCAGGCATACTTATTTGAACGTAATCCGTTTGAACTGAATGAGGATATTGATCCAATTCAATCCACTGTAGATTTGGCACTTTTTCAAATAAACTTACAAACTCCTCCAAATACTCCATTCCCAAATAGGGGTGATATATTCCGCCAATGACCGCCCCCGGAACTTCCGCCACTTCATCCAATACTTCTTCCACTTCACCAATCGGATCTAAGCTATCCGGATTTACGTACCCGATCGTTTCCGGATATAATGTCATACCGTTTAAAATCGCCGGAGAACTGATAAATAAAGGGGCGGTCATCACTTTCCAGTCCGTATCAGAAACTTGCATTTGTCCAAAAATGGCCGAGAAATATTGGGATGCCACCCGATAACCATTTGAACTCATTGCATAATGGGGTGCCTCAAAAGCCGTGGGTGGAAGCCCCCAATTCGTCAAAGAATGGATGGAATTTTCCAATTTATTTTTCGTATATTGACTTTCAATCTGTTGCAACGAACGCAAATATTCCCCATATTCTTCCAAACTCGAAAATTCATCACGCGACTTGATCTTTGCCACCGATTCGTCAGCAGCTAAAGCTGTAATCGGCTGATTCATGACCGAATCCCAAAACTCAAATCCTTCACCCGTTTCAGTAGAATGATATGTATGGGTATAACCGTGGGAAATGACATAAGCGCCTCGGCTCACCAACTGCTCCAGCACCTTTTTCAAATCCGGGGCATCATCAAGGGTGACTTTTTTTCCCGTTTCAGGATTGATGTATACAGGAATAATGACTAAATACACCGGAATGCCTTTATCCAATAAATAAGCGGCCGTCTCTGAAACCTGCTTCGGATCGGATACCGGGGATATATCCTCCAGTCTTATATAAGCCGGATGAATTTCGGGTTCCTCCAACTGAAAAAGGCTGAATAAACTTTTCGAGAAAATAAATCTCCGTTCCGAATCAAACGTATTAAAATCCACAAACCCTTTCGCCGAATTCTTTAAAATGACGGGAAACCGTTCCTCAAACTTTTGCCCCCATTCGATCACTTCCATCTGTTCTGCAGGTTCAATTTTTAAAATTTCCATTGGGCGCTCCAACTTTTTTTCCCCTATGGAAAAAACGGATTGTTTTCCTGAAATGGTCCAATCAGAAAATTGCGGTAGATGTAAAGCTCCGTCACCGATCCCCAAAACAAATCCTTCATAATCGGAAAAAAGGTTTAATTTCTTTTGGTCATCGATTTCATAGGCCGAATAAAAAACAATGATTTCTGAATTCCTGAGCTTCTCTGCGTTCACATCATCCAAATTGACAAGCTCTACATGTTCAAACAATCCGCTTAATGTGCCATCAAGAAAATGCACATTTTTCATCGACCCTTCATCCGAACCGTAATAAATCAACGTCACTTTTCTTTCATCCAATGAAATGAATCGGCCTTCCGCAAAAGCCGTCAGAGGATTGAAAATGAGTAGCAAAACCATAAACGTGGCACTGTACAACACACGTCTGTCAAAGGTCATAAAAGACCGTCTCCCGTTCTATTTCTTCAATGAAATTTTTGTAATTGATTTCTTTCATTTCACTGTTGTACTCCCCATAACTGACATGGAAATTCAATGTAACAGTTTTACCGTTCTTCAATTGATGGATTTTTAAACAATTCGCCAACTTTTCCGCCACAATATCAACGTGCTCTTTCGGCGTTTCAATTAAAAAAAAGGCAAATTTGTTTTCGCTATATCGAAACTTTTTATCAGATAAACGCAAATTATTACTTACCTTTTCTCCTATCGTCTTTAATAAATGCTCCATCTCCTCTTGCCCGTAAGCCTTTAAAAACTCTTTATAATAATCCAATTCAAAAAACAGTACAGTGAATTTCCCTCCGTAGCGGTCGATCCGTTTCATTTCTCTCTGCAATTCAATTTCCATTCTTTGTGCATTATCGAAAAAAGTTTCCGTATCAATCGCCACAAATTGTTCCACCTCTTGCTTTAACAGATCGATTTGATTCACCATTCTCCGGATTTCATGTTGAATATTGCCGCCAAGCATACTTGTAATCAGCAAACCGAAACCATAAATGAGAAAAGTTTGGGGATGCAAAAATCTTTCAATAAAAGCTGAATTCACTATATGCATGCTGTCAAACATATAAAACGAGCCCAAAAAAAAGATAAAAATCAACGTGATGATTAAACTGGCCAGCGTGCCAAAAAACAGGGAACATAAAGTAATCACCAGATAAGTTAAAAATAGCAGCTTACTTGAATTCCCCTTCGGCCATAGATAAATGAGCATTAAATGACTACTGACAATGAGAAAAAAGATTTTCAAAGATATGTATGCTTTTCTAGTAAAAAACCCCTTCATCAATGGCCTCCCTCTCTGCGATTAAAGGTAAAAGGTTGTCAAACGTATGGGTTTCAAGGCTGTCCAAGTTGATATATCCCCCGTAATATTCAGCGGAAGCATCAAGTACTTGCAACTCTTTCATTTTGTAAAACAGCTGTCTTGCCAAATCATCTTCACCGGCTTGCAAGCACATTAAAATCGCCAGGGCATAAACGGAAGCCCCTTCATATTCCACAGCCGGCTCCTTCGTTTCACTGGAAAATCTTCCATAAAGAACGCCTCCATACTTTTCCAAAGATTCTTTTGTGAACCGGATCAAAGAAGAAACATCGCCACCCCATAAAGCGCGGTAATAGCCGATGTAATATTGATTAATCAAATTCACTTCCCGCTCAAATTCATATTCATTCCTTGAAGGATAATAGGTGATAGGGAAAAATCCGTTTTTTGATACCGGCGCATTGACGAGAACCTCCCGATTCAACAGGTACTGGGATTCATCGATCAATTCTTCTTCCAGAAAAAAATGGATCGCTTTTGGATTTAAATAACTTAATGTGATAAAATCCGCCTTATGCTTTGTTTTTATATCCGCATGGTCAATAAAATAATCATTTTCCATGTTGTAGCGGACAATATCCTTCCCCATTTGACGCGCCATTTTTCTATATTTCGGAATCCCCCATCGATCCGACGCTTCTTCAAGCGCCTGAATGATTCTCAAATCATCGATCAAGGCATTCGCAGGTGCTTTCCTATTTCCGTCAATTTTCCATGAAATCAACTGACTATCTTCTTTGAAAAGTTTTAATACTTTTGCCTGTTTTTTGAACTCAAGATAATCATCTTTCTTCACCAAATATTCCATCCACAATCCGGTCGTTTCAGCCAAATAGACATTCGATTGTCCCTTCAAATCGGTTTTGATCAGGCCGTTTTCTTCGTAAAGATGCTTTTTGATAAATTGTTCGGCTGCCAATTCTTCCTTCATATCAATAGTTTCTTTATTTTCCATAAACCGGATGCCAAAAAAGGACATTGAAACAATTGATACAAGGATGATGAAGATCATTCCTTTTCTCAACAAACAACCACTCCAATAAATGGGGATGAACATATCATAACCACAACTTAATTACTAGTCAATTTTATTCCTTTAAGGTAGATAGATATATATATAATTGTTTCCTAGGGTACCAATATTTATGTAAAAAACCTCCGAAGCATTCAAGCTTCGGAGGTTTGTCTACTCCACCACTTCCGTAAAGAAGCATCTTTTCATATGTTCAATAAACGAATCGCCTTGATCCGTAAATGTCGCAACGCCCCGCTTATGAACGGCCGTTTTGAACCCTTCCGCATCAGCCCCTGCAACCGTCAAAAAGTCGCAAATGTCCGTGCATACGCCGCACACATGAACCTTCTCAACACCACGGGAACGCAACTTGTCCGCAAGCCCTGTGTTGAAGAACGCATTGTAATTTTCTTTCGGCTGCATGATGACATTGGGATGGTCTTTATGGGCTTCATACCAGGTATATAGCTCTCCGTACAACTGCTGTCCCTTTGTGCCCACCACATTGTGGGTAGGCCATAATTCAAAATGCGGGTCGTTTTCTTGATGGGCATCCATGGCAAAAACAACAATATGATCCTTCTCCAAAAATTCATTTGCTTTTTCCACAATATATGGAACAATTTCCTGTGCTGGTTTTCCCGCTGTCAAACTGCCGTCATCCGCCACAAAGTCATTGCTCATATCCACGATCAACAACGCCTCTTTCATACCGACACCTTCTTTTCCATATTATTCTTTACATCTATTTTATCATGAACAAGCTGAAATTTTGTGGCCATGACAGGTGATTCCTTCCATAAAAAAATGGCACGAAACTGCGTGCCATCAAAATATCATTGGCTTGCTTCAAGCAGCGGGAACAAATCTTTGCCATAATATTGTTCCATTAATTTGTTCAATTTGTCCGTCTTTTTGATTTCCTTCATCGCTTCGTCATATGCTGCAGCAAGCTCTGTGTTTTTCTTGTTGAAAAGCGGCCACGTTTTGATTACGGCAAATTCATTGTAGACGAGATCATCTTTGAATTGGTGGTATGGCCCATTTTCATCGGCCACTTGCGCATTGTACATGGCTTCGATGATAATTCCTCCATCGACCCGTCCTTCATTCACCCATTGCACCACATCCAGGTTGAACTCATCTCCTGCTTTCAGTTTCACTTGGTTGTTCGGGTTGGCTTTATTATATTCATCAACCAATGTATATTGGGCACTGCTTGCAGCGATTGGCGCAAGGGTATATCCTGCGGAAGCAAAATCGCTCAAACTATGGATATCCGCTTTATCGGCTTTCAACACAAACCCCACACTGCTGAGCCCCAAAAATTCTTTTGGATAAAGGAAGCTTTTTGTACGCTCTTCCGTATAAAAGGCGTTTTTCACACCGACATCATATTTTCCCTGCTCAACGCCGATAAAAATATCTTCAGAGCTTGTCGGGATAAATTCAAATTCGTAATCTTCCAAGTACTCATCGACAAGGCGCATCGCATCCACATCATAGCCGGCCGGTTCGCCATTTTCATCCACATACGCCATCGGTCTTCCATCTTGGGAAAACGCGACTTTCACTTTTTTGACTTCTTTGGATTCAGTATCTTGTTTTGCCGGTTCAGTTCCCGTTTCCGTCGTGTCCCCGCAAGCAGTAAGAAGCGCTGCGGAAGCAAGCACAATCGCCAAAAGTTTTTTTGCCTTCATTCTCCATTCCCCTTTATTCTTAAATTCTTATTTGTTTACTAATTTTTAATCATTGTAACAGAATGGAAAAAAATCGAAATAGCCAGTTTTCAGAAGAATCATGTTGTCAGTTTTTGTGTCCATGACGGTTTTTGTATTTTCTGTTAAACATCAAACAGGATTGTGATAAACCGATTTTCAAAGAATATACATAGCATCTGTACGTGAGAACCCTTGATTCAAAGATTGGATGTTCATCAAAAAAAATAATTTTTAGATTGGAAGTATAAAAATATGAAAATCTAAAAAAACTGGGGGTAGAAAGTTTCAAATTGCGAAAGGAGCAAGGTAATTTGAAACGCAAACTACCGGAACTTTATCAAAAATTAAGAGAAAATGAACAATTGAAAAGGTTGATGATCCGATCCCTTCAAATCTCCCTATTGGGAACAGCACTATTCATTTTAATAGCACTAATCATCGCATTAACTTATAAAGACGATGTACTTTCCATGATGAATGAAGCAAGTGAAAAAGTGGAAAACACGACAGAAAATACATTCAAAAACAAAGAAGAGACGGTCATTTTTGACAGGGATGGAAATGTCATTGCCACAGTGGCGCCCCACGATTATGACTATATCGAAATAGAAAATGTCCCGAAAACGGTGCAAGATGCAACAATCGCAATCGAAGACATCCGATTCTATGAACACAAAGGATACGACTTGAAGGCGATTCTCCGCGCAGGTGTGGAATTGGTAAAAAATAAGGGCGCCATCACGCAAGGCGGCAGCACCATCACGCAGCAGCTGGTGAAACTGGAATTTTTATCCCTTGAGAAAACATATAAACGCAAAATCATGGAAATTTTAATCGCGGCAAAACTGGAGAAAAAATTTGATAAAGAGCAAATTTTGGAGTTTTATTTGAACAATATCAACTATGCAAACGGCGCATACGGAATCGAAACGGCGGCAAAAACATACTTCAACAAATCGGTCAAAGATTTGACTTTATCCGAAATCGCCTTTTTAACCGCCATTCCGAACAATCCGTCCAAATATAATCCGGTTCATCATATGGAAAATACGCTGAAAAGACGCGATTTAATTCTGAAAAAAATGTTGGAATATGAAATGATAGATGAGAAACAGTATTCGAAAGCCATATCAGAAGAAATCAAATTGAATATGCCTGAAAAAATCCTGGAACCGGAAACCTATGAAGTCTCTTTTGCATTGAGCAGTGCGGCAAAAATCATGATGGAAAAGGAAGGGTTCAAATTTCAGTACTGGTTTGACAGCCATGCGGAACGCGAAAAATATATGAAAGACTATAATGAGCGTTTTTTGGAATGGAATCAAAAAATCCGGAACGGCGGTTATGAGATTTATACGACGATCGATTCACAGAAACAAAAGCTGTTGCAGGAAACGATTAATACACACCTTGCCCCATTTACATCCAAAAATCCGGAAACCGGCATTTTCGAAATGCAAGGTTCAGCCGTGACCATTGAAAACAAAACGGGCGATGTGCTCGCCATTGTCGGCGGCCGTACACAGGAAGACGTTCCGAACAGCTACAACCGGGCGTTTTTATCTTATCGTCAGCCGGGATCGACCATCAAACCGATCATTGTCTATACACCGGTGTTTCAAGGGAACCGGTTGGCGTCTTCTGTCATGAATGATCAAAAAATGGATAACGGTCCACAGAATGCAACCGGAACTTATGCGGGTTATATGACATTGCGAGAAGCTGTAGCCCGCTCCGTCAACACCATCCCCTATCAATTGGGAATGGAAATGGGACCTAAGAAGATGTTGGCTTATTTGCGCAAAATGGAATTCTCCGGTCTCGTTCCGGAAGATGATCATGTGGGAATCGCTTATGGCGGATTCACATACGGAACCAATACGCTGGAAATGGCAAGCGCCTATGCGACATTGGCCAATGACGGCAATTTCATCAAACCGACAGGCATCGAAAAAATAGTGGATATCGTACACGATGAAGTCCTATATCAAAATGAACGCAAAACGAAAAAAATCTATGATGCCGGAGCCGCCAATCTGATGCTGGAGATTTTGAAAGATGTGGTGAATCAGCCGAACGGCACAGCTTACGGATTTGGTTTAAGCGGCATGACGACGGCTGCCAAAACCGGTACAACCAATGATTATCATGATAAATGGTTTGCGGGGGTTACCCCTTATCACTCAACCGTTGTCTGGACCGGATATGATATTCCGAAACCGATGGGACCGAATTATGATCCATCCCGTCACATTTGGAAGGAGTATTCGGAGCAGATCCATAAAGGATTAAAGGATATCGGCTTCAGCCAGAAACGGTTGGCCTGGATGTACAAAAATCCAAGCACAGGCGAAGTGTCAAAAGAAGCAAGAAGCGGCTGGATCAAAGAATTGGTGCCTGAAATTTTTTACGAGATACAAATCGCCCACCAAATGGATGGAAAAAAATTGCTGGTTAAACAAGAAAAAATCAAGCGGGAAAAAGCGGCAAAGGCGGTGCCCGTTTCAAAAGAAGCAACAACTGAATCCCAGGGCAATACCCCACCGGAACATCCACCTGAAGCGGAAAAGACTTCCAGCAGTAATGCTCCTTCCAATGGCGCATCCAATCATGGCGGTTCAAATCCATCCAATCCACCGAAAAATGAAGGTGCTCAACATAACCAACCAGCGCCAAATGGTAATACGGAAACAAAACCGCCGGAAGAAGCTGAGCCGATTGAAGAGGAAAAACCGGCTGAGGAAGAAAAACCGGTTGTGGTAGAAGATGCGGTGCCGATAAATGAAGCGCCGGCAGAGGAAAAGAAGATGGAAAATTATTAGAATAAACCAGATAAACATAAAAATAGATTTTCTTATGTGTCTTGGAGTTTTTTGGAAGGGAAATATTATCGTATTTGTAAATATTTAGTTAGTAAAAACTGCACCTCCATTAGTCAGATATGCTAACAATTGGGGTGCAGTTCATTTTTAAAGTCTTCGTTCATATTCACCTACCCAAACTATCAAAATCAATATAATTAATTATTCAAACTATAACCGAAAAACTGGAGAGTACCGAAACCCTGCTTCTGCAACCTCTTTGCGTTGGTTCATTCAACTATACCGAAAAACTGGAGAGTACCGAAACATCTTGTCAGTCACTTCAATTTGGCAGCCGATTCAACTATACCGAAAAACTGGAGAGTACCGAAACTTGTCCAATCAACAAACCCATACCGCCAAAATTCAACTATACCGAAAAACTGGAGAGTACCGAAACTGACCTTTGCTGATGTAGTAACAGATATTGATTCAACTATACCGAAAAACTGGAGAGTACCGAAACGCATTATTACCGAGCTTACCTACGATATCAATTCAACTATACCGAAAAACTGGAGAGTACCGAAACATTATGACAAAGAAGTTGATAAGTACATCAATTCAACTATACCGAAAAACTGGAGAGTACCGAAACATAAGGAAAATGGAAAGTACAAAACAAAAAATTCAACTATACCGAAAAACTGGAGAGTACCGAAACGAGGCATTAAAATGGCAAGAGCATATCAAAATTCAACTATACCGAAAAACTGGAGAGTACCGAAACGTGCACTATCGACTAGATGGGCAAGAGCAAATTCAACTATACCGAAAAACTGGAGAGTACCGAAACATTTTAGATGGAGCTAGCAGATACAAAAATATTCAACTATACCGAAAAACTGGAGAGTACCGAAACGTAATGCCGACAAACCATTAAAAGAACGTGATTCAACTATACCGAAAAACTGGAGAGTACCGAAACAACGATTAGGACATGAAACGATAAAAACGAATTCAACTATACCGAAAAACTGGAGAGTACCGAAACATTGTAAATTAATACCCCACTTCGCAGCCGATTCAACTATACCGAAAAACTGGAGAGTACCGAAACATGGTGCGACATTGAGTGTGAAAGCCTGCAATTCAACTATACCGAAAAACTGGAGAGTACCGAAACCACGAACGATATTTTTACCATTGACTTCGAATTCAACTATACCGAAAAACTGGAGAGTACCGAAACCTGTCAGAATGCTGTTGAGTCAGTTGATCCATTCAACTATACCGAAAAACTGGAGAGTACCGAAACTCGATGGAGTGTGGCTTTTTCTTATGCATAATTCAACTATACCGAAAAACTGGAGAGTACCGAAACACTGAATTTTCAACCTATCGTAAATGCGATATTCAACTATACCGAAAAACTGGAGAGTACCGAAACAATCCACTTGACCGCGGGACCCGACATTTGATTCAACTATACCGAAAAACTGGAGAGTACCGAAACCCCGTTATCTTGAATGTAGCTGCGGATTCTATTCAACTATACCGAAAAACTGGAGAGTACCGAAACTGATACTCCCATTACAGAAGTGAAGGAAATATTCAACTATACCGAAAAACTGGAGAGTACCGAAACCCCATTTGTCGAATAGAACTTTTGCCGGAAATTCAACTATACCGAAAAACTGGAGAGTACCGAAACCCACAAATTAATACCAAGTACCATCAACAGAATTCAACTATACCGAAAAACTGGAGAGTACCGAAACCTCTGCTATTCATTATAACAAAAGTCTAAATTATGTTCAGTACCCTGCAAAAAATTTTCTGAGATTTGCCGGAAAGGTAGTAAAATCAACTTTCCATTCAATCCCCAACAATTTTAAAATGATATACAAAATGACAATATGTTTATTGTGGATATCTCTTAAATCTAAAGAAAAAATCCTTTCCAAACTTACTTTATCCACAGAACTTAACAAAGTATCTTTCGCAATTAAAAAATCCTCATTATCAATTGGAAGTGGTACCGTATTAAATACTTTTGGTTTTAACATTTCCAACTTCGCCTCATTAACCACTTCCCCTTTTAAAATCCAATTTCTTCTCCCCTTTATATCATCGATGTTTGTAATCATCATGACCATACATCCACGATTAACCAATTGATTTAAAAGAAACAATAACTCTCCCAACTCATGTTCCTCTGCATATAATTCCGGTAACTCAACAATAATTAATAAACGCTTCATTAATTCTTTTTCCAACAACAACTTTAAAGCAAGAATTTTGATATCAATCGGAGTTAACATTCCTTTTTTACTAGACAAAACAATGAAATCCTTTAAATAGGGCGCATCAAACTCCTTTAATTCAAACTGCAAATCAAACTTTTCTAATATCATTTTATTAATAACTTCTTCTTCCTCTTTTAATATTTCCCATTCTTCCAAAATCGCTTCATATTGAGGAGAGGAGACTAATGAATCAACAATTTTTTCATGAATGAATTGCAATGGAGACTTTGAATTTATTTTATCTAGATGAATTGACTCATTATATGGGATCATGAAACATTCCCAGTCGCCTTTATTTATAAGCTGACCATCTTCATAAATTTTCACTTCAGATGTGCGATTTGAGAAAAAATCTTGAATTCTTCGAGCTATTCTAAACCATTTTTTGTGTGAACCTTTCAAAATGGTAATTCTTCCTATATCTAATGTAACGATTTCATCCATCATCTCAACATGCCATAATTTCATAAAATCACCATCGATTCGTTATTCAACGTTGATTCTTGCAAACTCTTACCTCCTACTAGCACCTGCATATTTCCATATTGTTTTTCTGTTACAGCCATAATCCTAATAGAACCTTTTGCAGGCAAATTTCTTTTTAACCGTTCTGTATATTGAATCAATGCATCCCGATTCGGAAAGATTTTTACATACACTGAAAACTGAAGCATAATAAACCCATCAGATATCAGTATTTTTCTGAATTTTGCGTAAATTCTACGTTCAGTTTTTGTATTCATTGGGAGATCAAAAAACAAAAGTAATCTCATAAAATTATATGGCGATCCCATCTGTAGGAAATACTAAGAATTCGATGTCTCTGTTGTTCATCGCTTTAATAAACGATTGAACAAACAGGTCGATTGCATTTAATACTGTTTGTTTTTGTCCCCCAATGTTGATTTTCGAACTTAATCGAGCGATAAGTTGCTGTTTCATTTCTCTCGTTAAATAATCATCTTCTTTAACAGTTAATACCACCCACAAATCAATGACTGGCCGAAATACTTCCATACAATCATCCACTAAATTGAAGGCATTGTATTGATTGCGATGACCTATTCCTAATGCAGGATGCAATCCGTGGGCTGTAATCGCTCTTGCAACACAAGAACGCAAAACAATATAACCATAATTTAGAGCTGAATTAAAAGCGTCAACTGCTCCTCTTTCCCTTCTAAAAGAATCTCCTAACAATTCTTTAAAATACAATGAAGCTGCAACACCTTCTCTATTCGTTACATCACCAGGTTCAACAGCATTTGCAAACTGAATCATTCTTTGTATCACTTCTGGATTTTTCTTTAAAAGTTTTAAAATTGATGTTTGATTATAAATTTTAATTTGCACTATTTTCTTCCATATTTCATCTTTTATTTTTTCATCCCATTCTAGTTGCTTATAAAGCATTCCATATACCCTATAATGACTATATAAACCTAAACAAAACATGTTTGGGTTATGTGTCTCATCACAAAAAATTAATAAAATATGATATTCCGATAATTTATTAATCAATCTTCCAGTCACAGTCGTATTTTGATTATCTACAATAATTGTATGGATATCTGATAGAGGGATTAAAATTTCTTGTTCATCTTTTACCACTTTCAAATTATCTAAATATAATCTCATTTCTTCGGCTTCTGAAATATAGACAATTCTCCAGCTCAAAAAATTCCTCCTTTTTTCATTAATAAAAAAATTTACCAATAATGAATAAATCAAGGGCTTGTCTAAAAAGTCCATAAAAACAGAGCGAATGGAGAAAACAATGAGTTTTTCCATTCGCTCTGTTTCCTTATTTTTGAAATTGATTTGGGAATTTGCGGCCCATTTCAGTATGTTGTGGG
>NZ_JBHSNQ010000171.1:0-18035 GCF_042655065.1 Ureibacillus suwonensis | reverse complement strand
TAAAGCAATATAAGAGGATTAAATATTTTTAAATGGAGGCAACCAGATGGTTGCCTACTAACTGTAAATTTTTGGTTCGATAACTTTATGACATTGGGCTCGAGCCTCCTCGGAGCTCAATCCTTCGTTCCTGCGGGGTCTCGAGACTCGGGCTGTTCCCGCAGGAGTCGCCCCGTCACTCCAATCAATTTTTTACAAAAATTCTTTTTGCAGCTCGTTCACTTTATTAGTTATGTCCCAGCCTCTCGCAGATAGCCCGCTATCTATATCCGATATCCGGCATAATTTGAAACGTATGTATAAACTCTTCCAAACATTTTTCACACAAATCAATTGAATAAATATATTGTCGCCTTTTTTCTGTTCAGCTTTCTTGGCTGGGTTTGGGAAAGCATTTATTGCACTATACGGGGACGGAAGTGGGCGAATCGGGGATTTCTATATGGCCCGATTTGTCCCATTTATGGATGTGGTTCGTTATTAGGGTATTTCCTATTTGATTTAATAAAAAACGGATATGTGCCAGATCTTGATTGGTGGATGATTTTTATCCTTGGTTTTATTGCCAGTATGGTTTTAGAATATCCGACTTCTTGGATTCTTGAAAAACTGTTCAAGGCCCGATGGTGGGATTATAGCCGTTACCCTTTGAACATCAACGGCAGGACAAGTGTGCCAACATCCATCGGTTTTGGTGCTGCCGCCATTTTGTTGATGAAATGCCTGATCCCTTTGGCGGATCAATGGCTTACTTTGATACCTGAAACTGTATTGAATATACTGGCCCTTATCCTTGTTTCCATGATATCCATCGATACAACATTGACCGTTTCGTCACTGACCGATTTCCAAAAACGGGTTTCTTCCATAGATGAAGCCTTCCAGCATCGTATGACGGACATTGTGAGCCGGGTTTATAACTATCAAACCGCTTTTTTCAATAAAGCCATTCAACGCATTGTCGTTTTTGAACTTCCTGAACGGAAAAGCCGCATAGCCAAGCATCTCCGGGAAAAACAATTTATCGAACTGATCAAGGATTACTACAATTCGGATATGGCCGGACAGATGGATAAAAACTTCGAGCATGGTGCGACCACCACGCGGGAACATTGTGAAAATGTGGCCTGGATCAGTTATTTGATCAACGAAAAATTACATCTCAACGCGAACGAAAAGGAATTGGTGGAAGCGGCCATGCTTCACGATTTATTTCTCCATCAATGGAAGACGGGAGATGCTTCTGATGAAGCGGATCATGGGATGGCCGGCAATCATGCGGAAAAGTGGGATAATGAAACACTGCGGAGCCATATGTGGCCAATCAAAATTTCAAAAATCCCAAAAAGCAGGGAAGCGATGATTATCTATTTTGCCGATAAATATTGCACCCTCATTGAAACCATTCGGATGAATAAACGGTTTGGACTAAGAAATTAAGGCAGAATGTTTCAAAAAAATAACCTTAATACATGTTAAGAAAGCGGGTAAGGGAAATCAATAAAGTATGAACCCGCGGAAATTTGTCAAAGATTTCAATAGAGGAGGTGTGAAAAAATGACGCAAGAAATCCTTTGCGAGGTAAACAATTGCAAGTATTGGGTTGATGGAAACAAATGTTCAGCCGAAAAAATTTACGTAGTCAGCCACACTGGAAAAGAAGCGAACACGACCGAAGAAACAGATTGCAAGACATTCACACCGGAGAATTAATGTTTATTGCCGTCTCGAAAGCCGGACACTTTCTGGACGGCTAATTTTTTGTTTCGGCATTTAAGGAGCAGTGACTTATCAGAATGCGAATATTCTTGGATCTTTCAATTATAGTATTGATAATTAGTATCATTTTCATTCAAATGTTTGCGATTATTATATTTTTCCTTGCGTACCAATATGGGGAATTCTGTGCTTTTTTATGATCGAATGAGATTTTTCCAATTTATCTTCAATGTAATCCAAAGAAAAACAACCGTATGGATCCGCAAATTCGCCGATTGCGCGGGACAGGTTGTCAACTACAACCCTTAAATCCTCAAACTGCCTCTGGTCTTCCAAAGAATTGATTTCATACATAATTTCATGGGCAAGGTGTTGAATCTTTTGAAGACGCACTTCTTTTTCCTGCACACATTTCCTCCTTTGCTTGGCATACAACAATCATTATATGGCGGAAGATTGAATAACATGAAAATACTTAGATAAAAAGGCAAAAGCATTGACTGTTTGGAAAACGGCAGCTCGATTATTTTCAGGCTGTTAATATAAAACATTTTCCAAAGTCAGTTAATCGCCAATCTGGATAAGAAAATCGCCGATGAGAAGAACATAATCGCCAAAGGGAAAAGTATCATGCCAGATTGAAGTCCCATTAAGAGAAACAGATCACTATTATGAATAGGAAATTTCCAAAGTTCGTTTTGAAATAAATGTCAGAATTTTTTATTAGATAGAGATGTTTTAAAATGATTAATAGTGGTACGATTTTAGAAAAGGGTTGAAAATATTTTCTTCTAATTGAAATTTAAGGGATATTTTGCAGTAAAATACTGAAAGGTTCCTTTTTAGCGGGAATAACGATGACGGATTTGAAAACAGAGGAGGGGTTGAAAGTGAGGCTTGCCGGCATCCTTTTTGGTGTAATAGCTGGATTATTCAGTATTGGCTTGTGGGTTATTTTTGTTTTTTATAATCCTTATTCATCCACACCAGTTGAAGGAAATACGGTGATGACGACATTTATGATGTTGTGTCTCCCTGCTTTATTGGCAATTTTTTCTTCATTCATCCAAAAAGAGTATCTGATGTTCATCGCTTTTATTTTGTCCTTGCCAATAAGTTTTTATTTATTTGGAACACCGGGGATCTTCCGTTTGTTTTTTGCATCCTGCATTGCCTATTTCATCGGTTTCCTTCTCCTGTTTTTTTCCAGGAAAAACAGAGTGCAGTTCTTTAAATCAGAAAAGCAATAATGTCAATGACCTCCCTCTCTCAAACCAGGATAAATTTCGTTTTTTAAAAAAATTTAAATAAAAGTGACTTTCAAACAAACATAAGTAAGTAGAGGATATGGAGAAGATGAGAAGACTGAGAGATGTATTTTATATCAATGCCAATTTTGAAGAGCAATCTTTCATTTATTATGGCATGGAGTTTCAAGAATTTATCAAGTATTGCCCCGTGGAATTGGAAAATCTTTTAATTACGGACGGGCAATTTATTACAAACGGATTTAATTATCATTGGAACTTTGAAACAGCAGAGGGAAAAGAGGGGATTTTGGAACTGACGGAAGAAGACATTTACGGTTTAGGCAATTTCCATTGGATCGATTACAGCAATGAAGAAGATTTGAACCAGTGTACGCCGGAAGAGCAGGCGGAAGTGTTGTACTTATCGCACTTTTGCAAACCGTTAAAATCGCCTTTTTTTGACCGCATCAATAATCAATTTGTCTATCTGGCCCATGACGACGGATGGTTTTGCAAACTCTATTGCCGGGACCTTTCAACATTTAAAGAAATCATCGCCAATAAAATTATCGGGGCCGTTTCGACGAATAAAAGAAGAAAAATTTATCCGATGTCGGATGAGGTGAAAAATCAGCTCTTTGAATTCACGAAAGAAGGATTGCTGATCGATTTTTCCCATATTTTTCGGGATAGCCGCTCCGTCGGTTTATATTTTTACGTGATTGGCCACTACAAAAATATGGATGAGATGTATAACAATCTGGAACGAAACAAACAAAGAGCAAAAGTGAGAGGTTATTTGGAACATAAAAATAAACAATGGAAAATTGATATTTGTTAATAAAAGCGGGTTGAGCGGAATGAAATTCGTGAGGAAATTGCCCAATGTGGATCCTGTTAAACACGAAGAGCTGATTCGGGCGCAATGGCATCCTTTAAAAGAACCAAAAACTTTTCTTGGAGCATTTTTATTATCCATCCCTTTTATGGTGATTGCGGTATGCATTTCGTTTTGGATTATCAAAACCTTTTCTGGCATTTCGCTTAGTGAGTTTGGGATTCATGATGACCGGATCCGTTTTTCGATTCCTATCAGTTCATTTTTATGGTTGCTTCTTTTATTGGTGCTGCATGAATTGCTTCATTTAATTTTTATACCAAATTTTATTCAATCGAAGAAAACCTATGTGGGAATAAATGGATTTGGAGCGTTTGTCACAACAGAAGAGGAAATAACCAAACGGAGATTTATTCTGGTTACGGTAACGCCTTACCTAATCATTTCAGTCCTGTTCCCGCTATTATTGGGGAAATTTGGCTTGCTTACACCGGCATTCAAGTTTTTCATACTTTTAAATGCAGCGGCCTCTTCCATTGATCTGCTCACCTTATTTCTTATCATTTTTCAAGTGCCGACTTATGTGGTTTTAGTTAATAATGGGACGCGGACTTATTGGAAAATAAAATAACAGCTGATTAAATCCGGTGATTATTAAATTAAGCTTATATAAATGGAATTTGTGATCAAACCCTTGCAAAAGGGGTTTGATTTTTTATGTTTTTGCAGGGGTGGCTGCGCCTATATTTTTGATTTTTTGTATTCTACTTTCTTCTAAAAGCATATACAATAACTGGAAAGGGGGCGCGTGTTGATGAGAAATATCGGATTGTATATTTTAAGCCCTGTGTTATCGTTTATTGCCGGAATCTTCTCATACATGCTTATTTTAAAATGGGTGTGGAATGAAACGTTAGGCGGGGATTTGGCTGCCATCTTGTTTTATGGCGGAATTATCTTTTTAACAATCTGTTTTCCAATTTATTTAGGAGTTATCCATTTGATCGATAAATGGTTTCATCAATACAAAGGGCTTCTGTATCCTCTTGGCTGCATGCTTGTATTTTTTATACCGACATTATTTCTGAACCTTTTATTTGGAAGTTTTGATTTATTGTCGCCTGAATCGATGCTGTTCCACTCATTTTTCTTGACGGCCGGATTCATTTTTGGGGTATGCCATTGGTGTTTAAAACACACGTTCATCTAGCTGGAAAATCTTTATGCGTGGTAATTAAAAAGTGGCATTCCCATAGGCAAATTAAAAACTATTGGATAAGGAAACGGATGAGATAACCGATTCAATGAAATTATAGGAAACTTCATATTTTGCAATTTTATACAAAAATAAATTATACTAATATTATAAGATTACTAATAGGAGGTTTTCTAATGGCAAAGGTTGCATTTTTACTTGCAAATAATTTCGAGGATTCAGAAATGAAAAATCCATATGAAGCGGTGAAAGAAGCAGGGCATGAAACGGTGATCGTCGGCTTGGAAAAAGGTGCGGAGTGCAAAGGGAAAAAAGGGACGGTTTCGTATACGGCGGATATCGGAGCGAGTGAAGCGAAAGCGGACGATTTTGATGCGGTTGTCATCCCGGGAGGAAGTTCGCCTGAAGCATTGCGGGTCAATGACGATGTTGTCCGTTTCGTAAAAGAAGTCAATGAACAGGGCAAATTGATTGCCGGAATCTGCCACGGTCCGCAAGTAATGATCAGCGCGGATATTTTAAAAGGAAAAGCGGCGACTTGCTACATCGGCATTCGGGATGATGTAAAACTGGCTGGTGCAGACTATCGTGATGAAGAAGTGGTTGTGAGCGAAAACATCGTCACATCCCGGACACCAAAAGATGAACCTGCATTTATCCGGGAAATTTTAGAAAAACTGAAATAATTAATATGCTGGTAAGTGCAAGATCAAATTATAGTCTAATACTAGGTTGGATTCAAAATAAAAACCGAACGATACTGAATCTTTTTGTTATAGTAGAGATTCAAGTAATCGTTCGGTTTTTATTTTGGCAGTACACCTTTTCCAAACCCGTTTATTTTAAAAAGAAGAAGTCATAAAAAGCAAAATTAAAACATTTAGATAATATGTAAAAGACAATAATTCAATATTTATGGAACTCTGTTTATATTCAACTGAAAAGATATGTAAAAATGCAATCTAAGAATAATCTTATTTTTTTCTGCCCATAATGGGATTGTTAACAATCAATAGGAGGCAGTCTTATGATAATAAATTGTCCTTCGTGTAATAGAAAGATAAAAATTAAAAAAAATGGTCATGGCAGATGTAAATGTGGAGCACATGTAAAAATAATCAAGTGAATTATAAAGATAAAAAAATCGAAAAAAATACAAATAAAAGTAGAATTTTTAAAATTAATATGTAAAAATATTAAAAAAGTTACATTTTCAGTGTCAAAAGGAGGTATGAATCATGAGATATTTATATAAGTTTTTCTATGAAGTAGAAAAAAATGAATTTGAAGATAAATATATACAAAGAATAAATTCAGATGCTGCCAAACGTTTAATGTTATTTATAAAACCAATGAATCAGCCAAAATCATTTCAACTATTCTATGTTCCAACTAATTATATAATTGATATTGTAGCTAAAATTTATAAATTATCCGGAGAATTAAATTTTATCTTTAATCAATTACCTAAAGTAGCAAAAGACCATTTCATTCTTGAATGTTTAGTTGAAGAATTATTTAATACCAATGAACTTGAAGGGGTAAAAAGTTCAAAAGAAGAAATTGCTAGAAGTGTTAAAAACATTAAAATGAATAAACATGTTAATAATAGATTTAATAGTATGGTAAAGTCATATATGAATTTAATTAATGGAAATACGTCGCTCCCTGCCAGTCCAGTAAATATAAGGAAAATATATGATGAAATAACTGAAGGTGAAATTGAGGAAAGTGAATTACCAGATGGAGAAATTTTCAGAAAAGAAGTTACACATGTATTAAAAAAATCGGGTACCGGTAAAGTTATACATAGAGGGTTAACTCCGGAAGTAAAGATTATAAATGAAGTAGAAAAATTATTAGTTTTTATGAATCAGTCTGATGAAGTTCCAGAAATAATAAAAGTAGCAATAGGACATTACTTTTTTGGTTATATACATCCTTTTTATGATGGAAATGGGAGAACTTCAAGATTTATTAGTAGCTTATATTTATCAAAAACATTAGGCAATATCCCCTCACTTTCTTTATCAAGGGGTTGTAACAAATATAAGACAAACTATTTAAAAGCCTTCGAAATTACTAATAGTATTGCAAATAGAGGGGAAATGAATTATTTCATTGATACATTTTTAGAAATTATTTTAAAAACTTTAAAAGAAATGCTTTTTGAATTAAAAGAAAAAGTTCAATTAATTGAAAGCGCTTATGATAAATTAACAAAAGATACTAGGATTAAAAAAGAAAAAAAATCTTTTGAATTTATGTTTATTTTAGCACAAAATCATTTCTTTCATTTTAATGATGGTCTATCTGTTAAAGAACTGTCCAATGAAATGAATATATCTGAAGTAACTGTTAGAAAAATTGCAAAAGATTTACTGGAAAAACAATTAATTAAACAAGTTGGAAAAAGGCCTGCATATTATATCATTGATCCTATTTATTTTGAAGAAACCTGAATAGGTTGCTTTAATGTCTGTTACCCTTTAGTGATTAACCTGTAATTATAAGGCGAATTTTAGAAAAAATGTATGAAGATTTTTATAAGTAGAGGGAGATTCCGGCCACCCCTCTCCTTTTTTATGATAAAAAGTATCAGTGCATGTGAACTGTTTAACGTTTTTGATTAAGTATTAATTAAGCTTAAAAGCAGAGGGTTGCATTTTTCTATCCAATCCTTATTGGACCGGGATAGTGGATGGTCCCCATTATCATCGATGATGTGCGTTTATATGGCATAATAAAAAGATTATAAGATGGTGAAGTCTAATGATCAGAAAAATGAAAAAAGAGGATGCGGATATTTTCTATTATTTGGCGGAGCAATTTTATGCTTCTGATGCCGTACTGCATCCCATCCCGAAAAAACATCACATTGATGCGTTCAATGAAATTATGCGTTCCAGTGTGTATCTGGAAGGGTATATTTTTGAATATAATGACCAGCCTGTCGGATATGCGATCACTTCAAAAATGTATTCCCAAGAAGCGGGAGGAATTATGCTCTGGATTGACGAAATTTATATTTTGGAGGAATATCGTTCAAAAGGATTGGGGAAAGAATTTTTCCATTATCTCAAAACAACACTTGATTCTTCAATTGTAAGATTGAGGCTGGAAGTGGAAAAAGAGAATGAAAGGGCCATTGAATTATACAAAAGTTTGGGTTTCGGTCCATTGGCATATGATCAGATGATTTTGGATATAAAAGATGGGTCAAGGAAATAAAATAATGGAACATCTTGGATACATCTCCTCTGTTTTTATCTGGAGGTGTTCTTTTTATAAGGAAAGAATACATATGAAAAAAATCCAGTAATCATGCGGGTTGCAACCGCCAGTTGACATATTTCCAATCCCGCTTTATAGAGTGCAACTGAACTTTTGAGTAGGATGTGATTGAACAAAGGAAAGACAATCAAAAAAATAAAAAAGGATGATGAACATGATATTAGCGGACAAAATTATTGAAGAAAGAAAGAGGAATGGCTGGAGCCAGGAAGAGTTGGCGGAAAAGCTTGGAGTATCAAGACAGTCCGTGTCCAAATGGGAAAGTGCCCAATCGGTTCCGGATCTTAACCGCATCATCAAGATGGCGGAATTGTTCGGAGTGACAACGGATTATTTATTGAAGGATGAAATAGAAAATCGGGAAACGCCGGAAGCTTTGACGGAAGTGGCGGAAGTGCCCGTAAAAATTCGCAAAGTCAGCATGGAAGAAGCGACGGAATTTTTAAAATTGCAGGAAAAACATGCACCGTTGATTGCCTTTGGGGTATCCTTATGCATCCTCTCTCCGGTGTTATTGATCCTTTTGGCAGGACTGGCGAACAGCAAGATCATTGGCATTTCGGAAAATGCCGCCGGCGGAATTGGAATTACCGCATTATTATCCATGATTGCCGTGGGCGTTTATATTTTTATTAAATGTGCGAATGAAGGGGAAAAGTATAAATATTTAGATAAAGAGGCCATTGAAACGGAATATGGAGTAAGCGGCATGGTGCGGGAGAAGAAAAATGCCTTTATGAGCAAGTTCAACTTATCGATTACCATTGGTGTCATTCTTTGCATTTTAAGCTGCTTGCCACTAATTATCAGCGGTTTTCTTATAGATGAAGTTTATATCATTTCGTCAATGGTTGCGTTACTTTTAGTCTTAATTGCGATTGCCGTGAATATGTTTGTAAGAGTTGGAATCATCCGCGAAAGCTATGAAAAACTTCTTCAAGAAGGGGAATACACATTAGGCAAGAAAAAATCATCGGTTGTGATTGGAAGAATCAGCGGTGCTTATTGGTGTGTGGTCGTTGCCATTTACCTTGCATGGTCACTCTTTAGCGAGAATTGGGACAATACGTGGGTTGTATGGCCGGTTGCAGGTGTTCTTTACGGGGCGTTCATATCCATCGTAAAATTGGTGATCAAAGCGGAAGAATAAAAACAACTTGGATCCCGGGTATCTGAAACAGAGCCCGGGATTTTTTTTGCCATTCACCCGCAACTGTCATTAGCGATCGGTGTAAATATTGGTTGCTACCGATTATGTATGGATTGTTTATCCCGTAGAAAAGAGTGATACAGTCAAGGATACATCATGTCGGTGCCGACAGCAAATGACGCAACCGTTGATTGCATCCACTTTTGGCTTTCTGATTGCCGATATTTTGCACGAAGAAAAGTGCCAGGAAATGAAGAGAAGGGTTCCTATTTTTAACAGCTGAAACACGCCTTTCTTACCAATAAAATTTTAATATTTAATTAAAAATACCTAAATACCTAAACAATAATACGAGAAAAAAGTTATAATATAAAAAAGACTTTAGATTCATAATATAGGTGGATTTTAATAAAAATTCCTGGTCTTTTCGTAATGTTAAGTTTGTTATTACAACATGATGTCAGTAAAGTTAAAAGGGTTGGTATCGTATGTCAATGAATTATGATTATTACGAAAGTAAAGTTGTATGCAATTTTTGCAAAAAGCAATATACAACGTATAAAGTGCGCCCCGGCCGTTATAAAGCCGCGGGGCAAGATTCGGATTTTATGCCGATTTACGAAGGGTTAAATCCACTTTTTTACGAAGTCGCCGTTTGCCCCCATTGCGGTTATGCGTTCCATAAATCCATGACCCGGACTTACGGACCTTTTATGTCACTTATTGAAGAAGACTATATAAAGAAATTGCAAAAAGTGATGGACCTATGCAAAGAACGGACGGTTGCTGAAGCGATCGCAAGTTTTCAATTGGCTTATTTGGTGGCGAAAGTTTCAATGGAAGAACCGCTGATTCTGGCCAACTTTGCCATGAAAATCGCCTGGCTGTATCGATTAATACATGATAAGGAGTCTGAGAATCGTTACCTCCATGCTGCAAGGGATCTATTCAATAAATCCCATACAAAAAGTAAAGAAAGCGAAGAAAGGATCCAATATTTGATTGCTGAAATCAGTCTGCGATTAGGGGATATTGAGGATGCGAAAAGAGGATTTTCCCGATTGATCACAGGCAAAGAAGTTTCAAATAAATACCGCAACTATGCAAAAAAACGGTGGGATGACTTCAAGTACGACCATCAAACGGTTGTAGGAGAAGGATGACATCAGGAAGAAAGGAGGAGTTGAAATGAAACTGCCTATCAAGAAAAAATTGGATTTATCGGAAGAAGAAATTTTTTCTGAATTGCATCACTTCCTATTAAGAAAAAATCATCGGCTGCTCAGCAATGAGGAAGTGGTCGAAAAAACAGGTGTTTCTCATGAGCTTATACATAAGTGGGTGAAAACGGGAAAATTAAAACCTACATTATTCCCAAACCTTGGCGCACCCTGTGAAAGATGCGGACAAATCACAAACTACTCCAAACTGTGCTTGGATTGTTCCATTACCATTACAGCCACCCTGGAAAAAGAAGAAAAGGAAAAAGAATGGTTCAGACAAATTCAACAAATGAATAGAAAGCATACATATCATTTGAAATAAAAGTTCGCAGGATATCAAGTTTTTTAGTGAAGGGATTATTACAATGAAAGGCACTTTTCCATAGGGGAAAATGTGCTTTTTTCTTTATTCATAAATGAAAGAAATTGAATGAAGGCGATAAAATTCATAGAAAGGATGAAACGTCCGGGAAACTGCAACGTCTTAAATGTAAAGTTATTGGGAGGGTAGCGATGGGTAAATATGGATTGCAAATGATCATAGGAATGGCACTTTTTGTTCTTTCCACATTTTTCGCATGGTATGAAGGAAGCGAAATAGTGGAAAACCCGTTTGAATGGAAATATTCAACTCCGTTTACACATTTAATGATGCAAGAAATTACGGATGGACGGAATATCAACCAATTGGATTATTTTGTTTATGCATTAAAATTTAGACCTTTATTTCCTGCCATGATGATTGTGAGTTTCATTTATATTTTAAGTGTGGCAGGCATTGTTCTGACAAAAAAGAAATCGAATTGGGCAAAATGTTATTGGGGCAGCCTGGGATTGATTTTGTTATTTTTCAGTATTGTCGTTTCCGATTCCTTCACTGTTGGTGACAGTCCTTTCTTTTGGATTCCATTGATCACCGGACTTTTCTTCATGGCGGCTTCATTATTGCAGTGGGTACGAAAAATGAAACAGCAGAATATGGAAATCACAAAGGTGATATGAAATGGGGAAAGGAGGATCTTGTAAAGCCATTTGGGTGTTTACAAGGTCCTCCTTCCTTTGACTGTTCATTCCTCATAGATCATTTTTCTTGTCATTCCGCCATCTACAATCAGATTAACACCTGTGACGAAATCATTTTCTTTCGCCGTCAAATAAAAACATGCCCGCGCAATATCATCCGGTTTTCCTACCCGTTTGGATAAATGCTGCTCGTGATCGATTTTACGCAACTTTGAATAGTCGCCTGTTTCAATCCAACCCGGCGAAATGGCATTCACAGTAATTCGATATTCGCTGAATGAAGCGGCAAGGGCATGGGTCAAAGCGATGATTCCGCCTTTTGATGCGGCGTAAGCTTCCGAATTCGGTTCGGACATGATGGCCCTTGTGGAGGCGATATTCACAATGGAACCGCCTGCTTTGTTCTTCCGCATATATTTTGCCGCTTCCCTGGATGCCAAAAAGACACTTCTTAAATTCGTGTTGATGATATCGTCCCATTCTTCGATCGGCAATTCAAAAGGGGACTTGAATACCGATACCCCTGCATTATTGATCAAAATATCGATTCGGCCGAATGTCAGATTTGCTATTTCCATTAAGCGGACAATTTCTTCCTCATCTCTGACATCCGTTTTGACAAAAAGCGCGTTTCCACCCTTTTCTTTGATTGCATCCACCGTTTTTGCCCCTGCTTTTTCATCAACATCCGCGACAATGACATTGGCTCCTTTTTCCGCATAAAGCAACGCAATCCCTTTTCCGATCCCGTTCCCAGCGCCTGTAACGATCACGGTTTTATTTGAAAAATCCATATGATTTCCACATCCTTATTTTCTATTATTGAAAATATTAACATATACATTCCGTTGATGAAACAGTTATCCGCCTTGTTGAATTTGAGCAATTGTAACGGGATTGGCATGGGGCTTAACATATCGATGCGTTTTTGTGGGGATTAAAAAAATGTTGACATTCTAATAGAATATTTTTATATTAAACATATAAGAATACTTTATATTGAAAAACGCTTCTTTTCGGCGTTCTTTTATCTGTTTAAATACCTAGTAAGTAAATAAGGATAGTAAACAAGACTTACCAGACAACTGGAGGTCTTCATTCATGGCATTGTACCATGATGGGGGTCTCTTGTTGTCTTTTTTTGTTGGGAGGAAGTTATTTATGGGGGTACAAATTCAAATCCTTGAAAAAAGCTTTCAAATGGAACAAGAGCGCAAACTTGTACTTGATGGCATTGATTTGCATCTTAATAAAGGTGATTTTTTAACCATTATCGGTCCAAGCGGATGTGGTAAAAGTACTTTGTTGAAAATTGTAGCTGGACTGGATACCGAATATCGGGGAGTTGTGCTGGTAAATGGCCGTCAAATCGTGAAACCGGGAATCGCCCAAGGTTTTATTTTTCAAGAGCATCGTTTATTTCCATGGTTGACGGTTGAACAAAATGTTGCGGCAGACTTGAATTTGAAAGATCCGGAAGTTCGCAAAAAGGTAGATGAAATGCTGGAAATCGTTAGATTAAAAGGATATGAGAAGGCGTATCCGAGCGAAATATCAGGCGGTATGTCACAAAGGGTGGCCATTGCGCGGGCACTCATCCGGGATCCGGAAATTTTGTTGCTTGATGAGCCCTTTGGTGCCCTTGATGCATTCACACGCGGGCATTTGCAGGATGTTCTCATCGATATTTGGCAGCAAAAAAACATTACAATGCTGCTTGTAACCCACGATATTGACGAGGCGGTATATCTTGGGACGGATATCGCAATATTGCGTGCAAATCCGGGAAGAATCCAAAAACTTGTGCATGTTGACTTAAGTTATCCACGCTCAAGAACAAGCCCGGCTTATCAGCAGATAAGGCAGCGGGTGTTGCAAGAATTCGAAAAATCGGAAAATGAAAAATATATCGACGGATATGGGATTTAGGGGGAATGATGTATGAAAAAAAGATTCTTATTGTTACTGACAATCATCGGACTGCTGTTGGCGGCTTGTTCATCCGGTTCAGAAAACCAAAGCAACAGCGAAGGCACATCTTCAGCGAAAACAATTAATCTGGGAATTCAACAAATTCTATCTCCTTTATGGATAGCGAAAGAAAAAGGTTGGTTGGAAGAAGCGTTTAAAGAGGTCGGAGTTGAAATTGTTTGGACTGAATTCCAAAGCGGTCCCCCTCAATTTGAAGGTATTGCCGCAGGAAAGTTGGATATTACAGAAGTAGGGAATACACCACCGCTTTCAGGGCAAGCGGCAGGCATTGATTTTAAAGAAATAGCGTTATTATCCAAAGGTAAAACCAATAATGCAGTTTTAATTCCGGAAGATAGCGACATTAAATCTATTAAAGATTTAATAGGAAAAAAAGTTGCCGTTGCGAAAGGAAGCAGTGCTTACGGTTTGTTATATGAAGCGTTCGAAAAGGAAGGCGTTGATCCATCAAAGGTTGAAATTATTCAACTTCAACCGGATGAGGCTCAACCGGCCTTTGAAAATGGTTCGGTTGATGCATGGGCTACATGGGAACCGTTTATTTCATATCAGACTGTTGGGAACAATGCAAAAGCATTGATCAAATGTGAGGATATTGGCGTATTTAGTCCGGTGTTTACAATTGCTCGTACAGATTTTATTGAAGAAAACCCGGAGTTGGTATCTATTTATTTGGAAGTTTATAAAAAGGCGACCGATTGGTTGAATGAGAATCCTGAGGAAGCGGTCCAATTTTTTGCGGACCTAAAAGGAATTGACCCGGTGATTGTGGAGGAAGTCTTAAAAAATACACCATATGAAATGCAAGTAATTGATGAGGATGTCATTTCCAGTCAACAAAGAGTGGCGGATTTATTTGTAGAGCAAGGCGTGTTTAGCAATGGAATCAATGTAGAAGAAGTAGTGGAGAACAAATTTGCTGAAAAACTGTTAAAAGGTGGTGAGTGATTTGGTCCGTGCACAGGCAATGAAGCAGCCGATTGCAAGCGGGAAAAAAGCGAGAAAATCAACAGCCGCTTGGGGAAAAGGATTGGTTTTCCCACTAGTTGTCATCATCATTTGGCAAATTGTTTCTTCAAGCGGTCTTGTTTCCGTTACAGTCCTTCCAAGCCCGCTTCAAATTGTAACCACTTTTTATCACTTGATTATTAGCGGAGTGTTATTGGAACATTTGCAGATTAGCATCTATCGTGCTGCAGCCGGCTTTTTGCTCGGAGGAAGTATCGCCTTAATTCTTGGTTTTCTTGTCGGTTTCTCAAAGCAATTTGAAAGTTATTTGGATCCAACGATGCAAATGTTGCGAACAATTCCAAGTTTGGCGGTGACTCCATTATTTATCTTGTGGTTTGGATTTGATGAATTATCGAAAATATTGCTCATTGCGTTCGCTTCATTCTTTCCGTTATATGTCAACACTTATAATGGCATACGTTCAGTCGATATGAGGCTTTTTGAAGTGGCGCAAGTACTGGAGTTCAACAGATGGAAAAAGCTCACAAAATTAATTTTGCCGTCTGCACTGGGCCACATTCTTGTCGGAATCCGCCTATCGCTCGGGATTGCCTGGCTTAGCCTTGTCGTAGCTGAGCTGATGGGTTCCAGTTCCGGTGTCGGCTATATGATTATGGATGCACGGCAGTTTTCCCAGACTGATAAGGTGTTTGTCGGCATTATCATTTTCGGGGTGGTTGGTAAACTGACCGATTCCCTTGTCCGTTTATTGGAGAAAAAATTGCTGAAATGGCAAACCAACTTTGAAGGTGTTGAATAACAAATTCTTATAAAAAGGAGAGAGTGTGATGGACTTTTTCTGGTTTATTCCAACTTATGGAGACGGCAGATATTTAGCTACAACGAAAGGTGCACGCGAAACAAATTTCCCGTACATTAAACAAATAGCTCAAGCAGTTGATGAGCTGGGCTACGAAGGGGTATTAATACCGACGGGCAAGCCATGCAATGATCCGTGGGTGACAGCGTCAGCGCTGGCCACAGTTACGCAAAAATTGAAGTTTTTAATTGCGGTCCGTCCAGGGGTGATGAAACCGACTGTTGCGGCACGCATGACAGCGACACTCGATCAAATTTCAAACGGACGTTTATTGATTAACGTTGTTGCCGGAGGAGATCCGGTGGAGCTTGCAGGTGATGGCATCTTCGCTTCCCACGATGAACGATATGAAGTGACAGATGAATTTTTGGATATTTGGCGTGCCTTATTAGCTGGGGAAAAAGTGAATTATGAAGGCAAGCATTTAAAAGTGGAAGGCGGGGAAATCATGTTCCCTGGCATCCAAAAACCTCATCCTCCGATTTTCTTCGGGGGTTCATCCGATGCGGGAATCAAAGTGGCGGCAAAACATTCCGATGTGTACTTAACATGGGGGGAACCGCCTCAACAAGTGAAAGAGAAAATTGACAAAGTGCGTGAAGAAGCGGCAAAACATGGCCGTGAAGTGGAATTTGGATTGCGTGTTCATGTCATTGTCCGCGAAACGAATGAAGAAGCGTGGAAAGCTGCCAATGACCTAATTAAATATGTGGATGAGGATGCGATTCAAAAAGCGCAACAAGTGTTTAGCCGCTACGATTCAATCGGCCAAAAGAAAATGACGGAGTTAAATAAAGGGGATCGCAGCAATTTGGAGATATATCCAAATTTATGGGCAGGAGTCGGCCTTGTGCGCGGAGGCTGCGGAACAGCGATTGTCGGCGATCCGGAAACGGTGGCGGAACGCATTCGCGAATACCAGTCAATTGGAATTGATAAGTTTGTATTATCAGGCTATCCTCATTTGGAGGAAGCATATCAATTTGCTGAACTCGTGTTCCCGCTGCTCGGGTATAAGCAAGATAAACAATCAACCGGCGCTCCAAAAGGGGAAGTCGTTGGTTATGATTATACGGCCGAGAAATTGGCGCGGGTATAAACTTTACATGACAATTCAGTTTGCAAAAGCAAAGCGAATGGGGGAAGACAAAGGTTCCCTTCATTCGCTTTATTTTTTGAATATGTGGAGTGCAGGATACTTCAAGTGATTGGGGTTTCTGCTTTGTGCCGTGTCAGTGAAAACGGTGATAAATCGATTCCCGTTTCTTTCCGTTCAACCAAGTCCGCCATCAACTGACCGGTGATCGCGCAAAGTAAAATCCCGTTTCGGTAATGGCCGGCAGCGACAAACAATCCCCGCCGTTCCGGATGTTCCCCGAAGTATGGCAAGCCGTCTTTTGTCTGTGGCCGGATTCCGCTCCACGTGTTGATCCATTCCGATTGTTGTATGTCCGGAATGAGGGTGGTCGCGCGGTGGAGCAAACTCATCACCCCGCCTGCTGACACACGCCGTTCAAATGTATCCGGAGTGGAGGTTGCGCCAATCAGCAATTGATTGCCCCGCTTCGGCACGATATAGCAGCCGTTTTTGGCAAATACGGTCGACTGCAGCAATGGAACATGAGTGCGCACCATGATGCATTCCCCTTTGACCGGGTACACAACAAGTGGAAGGCCGAGGGATGTACCGAGCCGCTCAGTCCAGGCACCGGCGGCGACGACAACAGCCTCGGCAGCAAACGTTCCAACCGTTGTATCCACGAGATGGATGCCTGCTTCGGACCGAATGTTTAATACTTCTGTATGTTCATACAATTGGGCGCCGGCTGAAATTGCAGCATATGCAAGGGCTGTGGCCAAATCCGGGGCGCTTACTTGACCGTCTCCTTCAATATATATGGCACCAGCAATTGCTTCTTTTGCAAGAGACGGCTCCATTTCAACCGCTTCTTCATTCGTCAGCCACCGCACCGGTTCAACTGTTCCGCGCCAGAATGCATAGTGGCGTTGAAGCTCTTCCGCCTCTTCCTCAGTGGCCGCTATTTTGATCATTCCTTTTTCAACAAGACCGATATCAATCCCCGTCCGCTCCCTCAACTCTTCAGCCAGGGACGGCATAAGGGCCCGGCTTTGCAAGGCGAGCGGCACGAGGGGACTTGGCGAGAAAAACTCCGATTGTGCTCCGAGCATACCGGCAGCAGCACGGGATGCTTCACAAGCCATTGTTCCTTTTTCAAAAATTGCGACGCGATGATGCCGTTTGGAAAGTTCAAAGGCGATCGCGGCACCAATCACTCCGCCACCGACAATTACTGTGTCATAACGTTGTATAGTCATTGGATCCACTCCTTTTATTCAATTGCTTTGTTTTAAAATCAAAACCACCCGTGTGAACGGGTGGTTTGTTCTGCGGCTAGAAGCCTTTATTACTGGCCAACCCCTAAAGGGGCATCGAATGGTTCGCCAACCGCACTACTTTTCCAGCTGACCCTTAAAGGG
>NZ_JBHSNQ010000170.1:0-17415 GCF_042655065.1 Ureibacillus suwonensis | reverse complement strand
GGGCTCGAGCCGGGCCCGCGGAAAGCGTCCCCGGAACGGAAATCAATTTTCTTCAATTATCAAAAAAACACCATTTTCTCCCGGGAGAAAATGGTGTTTTTTATCTTTTGTCCCAGCCTCTTTTTTTGTTTTGATGTGTGATTGGCGGGAAACGGCATTGCCGGGAGGAGTCCAATTGTTTGATTGGTGCGGATGAGGGCGTTTTGGTGCGGATGGGGGCGTTTTGGTGCGGATGAGGGCGTTTTGGTGCGGATGGGGGCGTTTTGGTGCGGATACTGTCTTATTTAGTGCATTTGTGGTCTCCTTTAGTGCGAATGAGCATCCTTTTAGTTCGGATGCGTTCCCCTTTGGTGCGGATGGGCATCCTTTTGGTGTGGATACATTCCCCTTTGGTGCGGATGGGCATCCTTTTAGTTCGGATGCGATCCCCTTTAGTGCGTTTGGGCATCCTTTTGGTTCGGATACTCCCCTATTTAGTCCGGATGCGTTCCCCTTTAGTGCGTTTGGGCATCCTTTTGGTGGGGATACTCCCCTATTTAGTTCGGATGCGTTCCCCTTTAGTGCGTTTGGGCATCCTTTTGGTTCGGATACTCCCCTATTTTGTTCGGATGCAATCCCCTTTAGTGCATTTGGGCATCCTTTTGGTGTGGATGCATTCCCCTTTGGTGCGGATACTGTCTTATTTAGTGCATTTGTGGTCGCCTTTAGTGCGAATGGGCATCCTTTTGGTTCGGATACTCTCCTATTTAGTTCGGATGCGATCCCCTTTGGTGCGTTTGGACATCCTTTTGGTTCGGATACTCCCCTATTTTGTTCGGATGTGTTCCCCTTTGGTGCGTTTGGGCATCCTTTTAGTTCGGATACTCCTCTCTTTGGTGCGTTTGGGCATCCTTTTAGTCCGGATGCGTTCCCCTTTAGTGCGTTTGGGCATCCTTTTGGTTCGGATACTCCCCTATTTTGTTCGGATGCGTTCCCCTTTAGTGCATTTGGGCATCCTTTTGGTGTGGATGCATTCCCCTTTGGTGCGGATACTGTCTTATTTAGTGCATTTGTGGTCGCCTTTAGTGCGAATGGGCATCCTTTTGGTGTGGATGCAATCCCCTTTAGTGCATTTGGGCATCCTTTTGGTGAGGATGCATTCCCCTTTGGTGCGTTTGGGCATCTTTTTGGTGTGGATGCATTCCCCTTTGGTGCGGATACTGTCTTATTTAGTGCATTTGTGGTCGCCTTTAGTGCGTTTGGGCATCCTTTTGGTTCGGATACTCCCCTATTTAGTTCAGATGCGATCCCCTTTGGTGCGTTTGGGCATCCTTTTGGTTCGGATACTCCCCTATTTAGTTCAGATGCGATCCCCTTTGGTGCGTTTGGGCATCCTTTTGGTTCGGATACTCCCCCATTTAGTTCGGATGCGATCCCCTTTAGTGCGTTTGGGCATCCTTTTGGTGGGGATACTCCCCCATTTAGTCCGGATGCATTCCCTATCAGTGCGGATGAATTCACCTTTCGTACATCCCTTTTTAGAAAAACATGCCTTCAAATAAAAAGCCGACTGGAACGCTTTCCTTTCCAGACGGCAAAAAACCTATTCTCACTTGATTCCGTTGAATCGCTTGTACGCTACAAAATGTTTTTTCCAATAATCAGCGGAAACATTTGAAATTTCCACCCCATCATTCCCGGCGTGGATGAATTTTCCGTCGCCGAGATAAATGCCCATGTGTGAAACCCCTGCTTTGTATGTATGTTTAAAGAAAACGAGATCGCCAGGGACTGGATTTTTCACTTTTGTCGTATCTTGCATGAAGTAGTCTTCACTGCTTTTTCTCAAGATATCCAAGCCGGCATTCGCATACACGTAACGGACAAATCCGGAACAATCAAATCCATCCGGTGTGTTGCCTCCGAATAAATACGGCACACCCAAATACGTTTTGGCGATTTCGATCGCTTTTTTGTAGATGGCTTGTCCTTTGTCGGAAGGATTTGTTTCGATCAACCGTTCTTTTGCCAACTGGGCTTCGATGGCTTTATCCTTCAACGCTTCCTCATTTGCGGAAGTATCAATCTGATTGCCCGCGCTATTGCCGGGATTTCCTGCCACAACACCCGTTGAAGAAGCATAAATGTTCAATATTTGCCCAACATAAATCTTATCGGCGGAAGGCAATTGATTCCATCGAACAATCTCCTCCACTGACACATTAAATTTTTTCGCGATTTTTGTTAACGTATCGCCTGCAGCCACTTTATATGTAATGGAAGACGCAATCTGCTGGTCGCTCAATTTGGTCATTCGGGCTTTGGATAACGTTTCTTTTCTCGTTTCGGAACGATCCAAATTGGCGATATGATTAGACATGATCATGCTTTTTATGTTAGAATGGGCGACGGTTGTTTTCACACCGTTATCTGTCGTCGCATAAACGCTCGGCGAGAAAATGCAGCTCGCCAATATGGCCGCACCGATCAGCATCGACTTCTTTCGAGGATACATCCCTTTCCCTCCTTCAAAAGGAAATTTGTGATTCTATCATACTACTTATTTTCTATTTCGGCAAAAAGCTTATAATTTTAAATATCTTGCCAACCGTTCCCAAAAATCTTAAAAAATTGTGTTTGTCTTTTTCGACAACATGTGATAGAATTCGACATTGTTGGTGTCAAGTTACTATTTTAAATTTTTAGAAATTTTACTCTATTCTTAAATAACTGAAGGAGAAAATGCATCATGAATAATCTTGGTAGTTTTATTAAAAACAATTTGGCTGTAGGGTTTATGCTATTCGCTCTGTTTTTGGGAGCTGGTAATATCATTTTCCCGCCGCTATTGGGACAACAAGCAGGTGAACACCTCCTTCCCGCAATCATCGGATTCCTTATTACAGGTGTGGGTTTGCCGCTTACAGGGATCGTGACCGTCGCTAAAAATGGAGGGGACCTTCAAGAAGTGGCCGGCCGGATCCATCCGTTGTTCGGCATCATCTTCACAGCGGTGGTCTATTTATCCATCGGGCCGCTTTTTGCGATTCCCCGTACCGGCACCGTGACCTATGAAATCGGGATTGCGCCATACTTATCAGAAGCGCAGGCTGAAAGTTGGGTGCCTTTATTTATCAGTTCGTTGATCTATTTTGCCATCAGTTTATATCTGGCCTTGAATCCAACTAAATTGGTGGACCGTATCGGTAAAATCTTGACGCCCGCTTTATTGATCGTTATTTTATTGCTTGCGTTAAAAAGCGTCATCACGCCAATGGGGCCACTTCAAGAAGCCCAAGGTGATTACATTACGAAAGCTTTTTCAAAAGGGTTTGTTGAAGGGTACTTGACAATGGACGTGCTTGCATCCCTTGTATTCGGTATCGTCGTTGTCCAATCCATCCAGGCAAAAGGGATCATGGACCGGGCGAAACAAGTGACCATCACGATTTTTGCCGGAATTGTTGCAGCCTTGGGACTAGCGTTCGTTTATATTTCTTTATCTTGGATTGGGGCATCCAGTCCGACGGTGACAGGCTATTTTGATGAAGGCGGCAGCGTCATCTCCGCCGCTTCAAAAGTATTGTACGGCAACACGGGAAGCATCATTTTATCATTGGTCATCATCTTGGCTTGTATCACCACATCAGTTGGTTTGATTACCGCAAATGCGACATTCTTTTCAAAACTATTCCCGAAACTTTCCTATAAATTATTGGTCGTGATTTTTACCGTATTCTCTTTCTTGATTTCAAACTTCGGGTTGGCTAAATTGATTCAAATCACTTTGCCGGTGCTTTTATTCATCTACCCTATCGCCATCGTGCTCATGTTTATGGTCATGTTCGACAAAGCTTGGAACCGGGCACCAATTGTTTACACGTTAGCTTTGATTGCAACAGCCTTTGTAAGCTTATACGATGGAATTAAAGGGGCCGGATTCAGCATCGGCTGGTATGAAAAATTGGTAAGTTCTTTTCCGTTATATGAACAAAGCCTTGGATGGCTCGTTCCAGCCATTGTCGGACTTGTCATCGGCTGGATCATCCATCTTATAACGAAGTCTGCAAAAGGCGCGACAAATTAAAAAAAAGGAGCTGTTTGGAGAGCAACGGCTTTCCGGGCGGCTCCCATTTTTTTTGAGAAACTTCTATAATGATATCTTTGGCGATTTCCATTCCCGCTTTGCTCAGAATTTCCCCCTTGGCGGATTCCTGCCTTGGATTGGCGAATCGTTCATCCCTAACAATGAAACATGGACGCCTTCTTTGTTACAAAAACATTACAAAAATATTTCAAAAACATTACCCTTTTCGTTTTATTTAGTCTTTCATGTACATATGTTGTAACAAAGGCTAAACCCTGTTTTGTCGGGCACGATACATACACTTCCGGTTTCTTCCATCAAGCCGGCAAAATGTTTCTCCGATGCTTTGCCGCAAGTTTGCACTCCATTTCCACATGTGAAGGGCATCTATGCTTCCTCCATCCCTTCCCTTCACCGATTAAAATATTATTCTATCAATCTCTCAGAAACTGTTTATATCATCCAGCTCCAATTGCTATAATAGAGACATCCAGAAAGTAGAGGTGTACCACATGAAAAAATGGTTTTCAGTCATCCCGATGCTGCTTTTCATTCTATTATTGCCGTTGAATGTACAAGCAGCAAATGTATTGCAAGAAATAAAAGGGATTGTAAAAAGTGAATATTACGGCGAGATCAAAGGGAACATCGATCAGGCAACGACCATTGATGAAGCCATTAATATGCTTGACCCGTATTCCAGCTACTTTACACAGGAAGAATATGACAGTTTTATGAACACGGTGAACATGAAACAGGTTGGAATCGGGGTGGTCATGCTCCAACATGAAAAAGGCATGTTGATTACGTATGTGATCGAAGACGGCAGTGCCTTTGAACAGGGGCTGGAAGCTGGAGATATTATCACAAAAGTGGATTCCGTTTCCCTCCAAGGAAAAACCGTTGAGGAAGGTCAGGCATTACTTTTGGGGAAAGAGAATACAAAAGTGACCGTTCAAGTTTTGAAAGCCGATGGTTCAACGGTGACGAAAACTTTGACAAGAAAACCTTTCTCCATCCCGAATACAGCAAGCCGGCTTCTTTACGGAAATGTCGGCTACATCCAGCTCCAATCCTTCTCAGAAAACGCTGCCGAGCTTGTGAAAAAAGAGTATGACAAATTGAAAAAACAAGGAGCCACTTCCTTCATCCTCGATTTGCAAAACAATGGCGGCGGATATGTGGATGCGGCGGAAGATCTGATCGGTTTATTCCAAAATACGGCATATGCCTATAAAGTGAAATACAGCAAAGTGAATACCCAATATTATTTATATTACGACCGGGAAAGAGATAAATACCAGCTGGCTTCCGACGGCTCTTTGCTGGTGAAACTGGTTGGGCCGCAACGAATTTTTGACAATCATACGAAAGTGCTTGTAAACCGTTATAGTGCCAGCGCTTCCGAAATGACCGTCGCCTCGTTGAAAGATTATCAAGCGGCAGTGATTTACGGGGAAAAAACATACGGAAAAGGCACGATGCAAGCCTTTTATGAACTATCCGACAATGGTGTATTAAAACTGACCATCGGCGAATTTTTCGGCCCGAATGGAACCGTGATCCGCAATACCGGAATCACACCGGATATCATTACGAAATCCGATCCGCTTTATCAGGCGCATTATGATGCCATTGCCGAAAAACTCGCAAACTATAAAGAGATGAAAGCTTTGACGAATGTGCCGACAACAAAAACATTTACAATCACGTTGAACCGCCAATTGGGCCCAGTCAATGGAAATGATGTCGAGCTGGTGGAATTGGGCGGAAATAAAGTGGATGTTTCTCTATCAACAAAAGGCAATCAATTGATTGTGACGCCTAATCAGCCATTATCAGCAGGTAGCGAGTATATGCTTCTTGTCCATCCAACATTGAAAGACAAACAGAACAATCCATTAAAAGAAGGGGCCTATTTGCGCGTGACTGTAAGAAACAATTAATTTCCGGCACCTGACCGAGCCATGTTCATTCTTGAATGAATATGGCTCTTTTTATCGTTAAAAAAAAATCCTTAAAAAGCACGGTATTCGAACTTTTAAGGATTGGGAAGTCATTCTATACGATCGCTTCCAAAAAATTTCACCACTATTTTACGAAGTTTCTCGCAAAATACAAGTTGATGATTTCAGAAGCCAGTTGTTCCGGTTCTCTTTCTTTTGTAAACAGCAAAGTCAATGTGAGACGCTCGATGGCGCCAACCAAGCTGTGAGCAACAATACGGATATCATAATCGGCAAATTCTGCCCGATCTTTCAACACTTCTTCGATCAGATCGGAAAATCTTTCTTTTAATTTGTCTGCTTCTTCCGTTTGATAGTAACCGATTTTGGTTAAATGCGGGTTACTTTCAAAGAATCGGAACAGAATCGTCAAATTTCTATGTATATTTTCAACGATATTCCCCTCATCAGCCTCCGATTGAATGCGGTTGATTGTTTCTAGGAAGTTATTTTTAAACTGTGAGATTAAATCATTATATAATGACTCTTTATTTTCAAAATAAAGATAAAACGTTGGCTGTGTCAAATTAGCAGACTTCACAATATCACTAATTTTTGTTTTATGATATCCATTTTTCGAAAATAATTCTGTAGCCTTTTCTAGAAGTAGTTTTTTACTTCTTTCACCACTCGAATTTACTCTTCTACCTCTAGGCAATGTACTTACCCCCATCCATATTCTTCACAGCATTTTCATTATATAGTAAATTCTGTTTACGCTAAATAATATTATCATAATTTTACAAAATCCAAACATAAAAGTAGGTAAAATAGTGTCAATTGACTATAAACACAGTGTAAATAGTATAAATTATCAAAATATTATTTTAGGTTAAAAGTTTTGCTACTATACGAGTAATGATTAACATAATTTGTAAATAAATGATAATTTTTGCCGATTTAGGATGTGACCTGAACAGCATTTCTCTACTCTATACTAAAATATCATGCTTCACGACATCATTCCAATTATTTTGCTCACAAAGGTCATAGTATTTTTTTGATGTAAATACATTTTTTTGATAAAATATTATAATACTTATTATTATGCTTGGGTTTGAACGAATATTCCAATAAAAAATTGAGGCTGCGAAAACCGGGTTCAAGAAAAAAGGAGAATTTGAGAAAGCTCAAATTCTCCTTTAATAGAGGAAGGGTTTGTCCCAACCTCATACCGCTATATCTTTTATTTATTCCCTTTCAATTTGCCCCTGATTTTATTCCAGTATTCTTCCACCTCTTGGATGCCGAACAGCTTCAACAATCCGATTGTACTCACGCCGAAAATGACTAATCCGACAAGGAAGGTGATCCACTTATAATCAAACACCAGGTATTTGCTTGAAAAATATGTAATGCACCCGATTAAAATAAGTGGAATGAGCAGTTTGATGGACTCTTTGGACGGCTGTCCCCCGCCGACTTTCAAATCGTATTTGAAGCGCGCATAAACGATCAATAACAGCGTGTTCACAATCGAGCTGATCAGCGTACCCCAAGCGATGGAAGCGACGCCTGTCGAGTCCGCCATCCAATACATCACCGCAATGTTGACGATGAACACGTTGATGATGCTGAAGATGACCGGTGCAAGGGAATCCCCTTTTGCATAATAGAATCGCGTGATATACGTATTGGCCGCCAGGAAGAACATGGACAATACGAAAATTTGCATCACCGGCGTCGTCAATTTCGTTCCTTCTTTAGTAAAGTTTCCGTATTCAAAGATGACTTGGATGATATTTTCCGCGTAGAAATAGGCGAAGATGGATACAGGAACCATCAATAAGACCAAATAACGCAATCCTTTGCTGTATAAGTGCCGAATGGATTCATGATCATCTTCGGCTTCTTTCCGGCTTAAAATGGGATAGATGACCGTCGTCACCGCTGTAATCAAAATGGTTTGCGGGAATTGCGTCAATCTCGACGCATAGTTGACAACGGAAATGGCGCTTTCCCCAAATCCCAGAAGCTGGGCAAAGAAACGTTGCAGCATCGCATAAATTTGGATCGTTCCGCCGCCGATCATAATGGGCACCACCATGATCCACAAATCCCTTGTCGTCATATCCCGCTTAAAGGAGATGCCGATCGGATGGGATTTCAGCTTGCGGTAGCCGGCAATCAGGAAATAAATCATGATCACCGCACTGACCATCGCACTGACCCCGTAAGCGATTGGCCCGATGAAGAAAGATAGGCCGACCGCGATGACCAAAAAGGCGACATTATAGATCAAGATGGAAAAGCTGGATAAATGAAATTTATTATGAACATTCAATAAACCGCTGTAATACGAAGCAAGAATCAAGAAAATTGATGAAGGCATCATCCAGTAAAACAAATGCTTCGTCAACTCAATGGCTTCCGGTGTAATTTCTTTGTTGTTTTCGTATAACTCCTTGATAAGTGGATCGGTGAACAGAAGCACGACCGCCGTCATGACGATTCCGGATGTCAACACAATCGTGAAGGACTGCTTGACAAATTCCGCCTGGTCGGTTGTTTTTCGTGTATACAACGAAATGACCGCCGTTGTAAAGGCGCCGCCAACGACCAAATACAAGAAGTTCGGCACCATGTACGCCGTAAAAATGCTGTCGGCTGCGAAGGAAAATCCGTATTGGTAACCGATGACCATTTCCCTCAAAAATCCGAAAATCCGGGCTGCGATATTGATGATGGCTACTGCTCCGACGATTTTTAAAAATTTATTCATAAGCCCGAACCTCCGTTGACCGCAGATTCATACAGCCTGATGACCCGTTTCGTGATCTCATCCGCATCATGGATATGCAAAATCCTTTCGCATGCTTCCTGATTCACATATTGTTCTTTTGGAGTCGTCAGAGCTTTCAACATTTCATCCGCCAGGGCATTCGGATTTTCCGGTTCCACCAGACGGCCGGCTCCGTCCCCAAGCAAATACGTCAGTCCACCGACATCCGATGCAATGACAGGAATTCCCGTTGCGACGGCTTCCAGGGCAACCAGTCCAAACCCTTCCAAATGGGAAGGCAACACAAACACATCGCTTGCCTGATACCAAGTCGCAAGCTCCTGCTGCTTCATTGGCCCGACCATCAGCACATCTTCATCCACTAATGGTTTTAGACTGTTGACGAAATTCGTATCCCGCTGAGAACCGATAATGACAAGCTTGATTTTTCGATCCGACGCCTTTTTCACTTGCTGGAAAGCGATGAGCAGCTCTTCCACGCCTTTTTGTCTGATGACATTGCCAACAAACAAGTAGATAAAGGCATCTTCATCCAGCTGCAATTGTTTTCTCGCCGATTCCTTGTTGCCGGGCTTGAATTGTTTGCGGTTTACGCCCATGCTGCAAACGAGGATTTTCTCCCGCGGAATGCCATATTCCTTTTCAATTTGCTCGGCAAGCACCGGTCCCACGGCAATGACATGGCTGCTTTCCCGCAAAATATTCTCCGTCCAATTGCGGATGATGGCGCTTTTCTTCGCCATCCGCTCAATATCGCCGCCATGGGCAGTGACGACATACGGGATATTGAACAACTTTTTCATCATCAATGAAAAGACGCCGGACGGGAATACATAGTGGGCATGGGTAACGGAAATGTCCTTTTTATATTTCAACGCTTTCCCAAGAACCTCTTTCGCCCATTTGCCGTATTTCAATAAGGTGTTTTTCTTGCCCGTTCTCGGATCTTGGTTTGCGGCGACAATGACGTCCATGTTTTCATTTTTCAGCGCTTCCACCTGATTTTTGACGAAAATGCCAAATGACGGATGTTCATTTGAAGGATACATATTGCTGATTACAAACACTTTTTTCATTTGTCCTTCACTGCCTTCATCATCAATTCTTTGCCTTTGCTCGCTTCTTCATATGCCTTTCGGGCGATGGTTTTCGTTTCATCCACAACCTCTTTCCAATTCTTGTGGAGTTCATGAAAGGCGCGATATAAAATCATGTCATCCGTTTCGATCTCTTCAAGGGCAAGACAGCGGTTTTCGATGCCGGTCAATCTCATAAAATTGGTCACTTTCGGATGATAGGAAATGCCGATCACCGGTGTTGCGGAACAGGTCGCAATAATCAATGAATGCAACCGTGTGCCAATCACCGCATCATACTTGCTCACCAGCTCCAATAATTTTTGCGGCTTCAAGTTTTCATCAATGATGGTTGTCCTCGCTTGATGCTTCATTTTCTTCTGGATATCTTTCGTCACATACACATCTTGAGGATATTTGGTGGCGAAAAAGGTGATGTTGACATTTTCCTTTTCAATCAAGTGGTCCAAATTTTTCGCCATCCCTGACACGTAATTCTCATACTTATCGACGTCGCCATATGGCCAGTAGTTCGCGTTATACATGGGCACACAGGAAACCGCCACTTCCATCGGCTCCTCCCGGTAACCGGCTTTCGGATGGTATAAAGTGAAGGCCGGATCGCCGATGACTTTGATTTCTTTTTTAACGCCGATTTTTTCCAATAACGTTTTCGATTCGGGATCCCTCACCGAAATATTGGAAGCATGTTTGCACATGAATCGGATCATCAGACGGCCTGAGATGGTATCAAGCGGGCCCGCACCGCATCCATACACGATGTACGGCACTTTCGCGTTTTTGGCCATCAACGCATAGGTGCTGTAAAGGTGGGCTTCCCGGCGGTAAAAATCCATCAATATGCCGCCGCCGCCAATGATGAGCAGATCGCATTTCGAAACATATTTTTTATTGGATTGGTATGTAGTGTAAAAAGTTTTATATAAATTTTTGCTTTTATAGTATAATGGGTAGCTTTTGACTCCATATTGTTCGCTCGTTTGCTGCGTGTTGTTGCTGAATACAATAATGTCGTCACGGGAAACGTTGAACACCTGCTCCAGCTGCATGATGATGCTGAGCAAAATCGATTCATCCCCGTTATTATCATTACCGTAATTGCCTACGATTCCGATTTTCATGAACCTACATCCTTTTGTTGTTATAATGAACAATTATAGCATTCCGTTGTATAGAATAACATAAAAATTGCCACAAGCCTAATACCATCAAATAATAAAACCAGGCCATTGTTGACCTGGTTTTTTCAAACTATTTTTCACATGCCCATCCATCGTTGTCCCGGTCCATTTTGGCCTGGTAGGCGGGATGGCCGGATGGAACCCCGTTCGGATAATACTTCTGCATCTCTGTACAATTGGCAAAACTTGACGGTGCTCCCGGCACGACAGTGGATTGATTATTGTTCTGTGTTGTTTGGGAGGTGTTTTCAAACGGTTTCGCATTCAACGTATACAGATAGCCGTCCGATGTGATGACAATATTGCCGCTTGCCGCCGTGCTGTATGCTTTGGCGCCGACCGTTTTTATATTGCTTAACACGCCGCTGTTCGGATGGCCGTATGAATTTCCCTTGCCGTAGCTGAGGATGACCGTTTCAGGCTTCACCGCTCGCAAAAACGCCAAACTTGAACTTGTGCTTGAGCCGTGATGCCCCGCTTTCAAAATTTCCGATTCCACATTGTATTTCGCCATCACGATTCGATGGCTGTGTCCGCATCCCCTGTCAACAACGCATCCACATCCTGATAAGACACTTTTAATACGATGCTTGCCTCATTCGTCTCTTCCGCATAGGCATTCACATTGAGCACCTGGATTTTTAATGATGGATCAATGGTTAAGGACTCGCCCATGACCGATTGAAGGTAATCGGATCCTTCATTTTTGACGGCATTCAATAGTGCAATATACGTGTCCGTTGTGCTCACTTTCCCGCTGTCGATAAAGTGTTCCACTTGGAATGCGGCCAATACGTCGAGCAAGCCGCCGATATGATCGGCATCCGGATGGGTCGCAACGACATAATCAAGCGTATTGATTTTCAATGATTTCAAATACGCGACCAATTCATTCCCTGCCGATTTTGGACCGCCATCCACCAATATGGTTTTGCCATTTGGTGTTTGAATCAGGATGGAATCCCCTTGTCCAACATCAAGGAAATGGACTTTCATATTTTTTAATACGGTTGAACCGGTTTCTTTGTAACGGACAGCCCGGGCTACAAACGTCGCCAAATGGGCTTTCGTCAAGTTGTTTTGCGGTTTGAATGTGCCGTCGGTGTATCCTGTCGTAATGCCCGCTTTGGCCAATTGTTTGACCGCTTCATAAGCCGTATGCCCTTTTGGCACATCTTTGAAAGTTTGCGTCCCGTTCGGCAATTTGTAAGCCCGGGCGATGAAGGCTGCCATATGGCCACGGGTCACTTTTTGGTCCGGTTTGAATGTGCCGTCCGGATACCCGTTGATGATTCCGGCTTTCGTTGCCTCATAAATATAGCCGCTGTATTTATGGCTTTTCGGCACATCTTTGAAGCCGGTTGCCTTAGGCGTATTATCCAATTTTAACGCCTTCGCCAGCATGACGATGACATCCATACGGGTCGCCGTATCGGCAGGGGCAAATGTTGCCGCTGGATCAATGGCCCCCTTATCCACCAAATATTCGATGTCCGAATAATTGTAGTGGGTTTTTGGAACATCCCGGAATGTTTGCGCATAGGACGGAACCGCAAAAGATAGGATGAGTATCATTGATAAGATGGTCGATAAAATTTTCTTCATTATTCTTCTCCCTTAGTTTCATTCAAGGCTCCATTATAGGCTTGAATCGGAAGTTTGTACACTCATGTTCGGTTGGCAGCATTGTCAGTCCGTTTTAATAATGCCAATGTTGCCCTTCCAACGCATTTTCTTGCAAATAAAAAACTCTCCTCCGCTAAAAGCAGAGGAGAGCATAGGATGTTACAGATGAATCGCGCGGTAAACAAACAGAACGAAATGTTCCCTGCGGATGTTTTCATCCGGTTTGAATGTGCCGTCCTGGTATCCGGTTGTTACGTTATGATATGCCAATGCTTGAATGTAGGAAACGGCCCAGTGTTGGGACGGAACATCGGCAAAACTGATTTTTTGGTTATTCAAGCTGGCTGTTTGCACTTTCGTATGATCCAATTCAAAGGCTTCGGAAATGATTTTGGCCATTTGGGCGCGGGTCAATTTCCCTTTCGGATCAAATGTGCCGTTTTCTTTCCCGCTCATGATGCCGGCGTTTGCCACCGCGGCAATTTGTTTATAGTAAACATGCGTTTTTGGAACGTCTTTGAAGTTTGGATCTTTGACATTGTTTGTATCCAAATTGAGCACTCTTGCCAAAATGACCGCCGCATGCTCACGGGAAATGTTTTCTTTCGGTTTGAATGTGCCATCGCTGTAACCTGTGATGATATTATTTTTGGCGCTGTATTCGATTTCGTTGTAGTATTGGTAATTTGAAGGAACATCTTTGAAGATGGATTTGTCCCTCACTTGCACAGCCATGGAAACCGATTTTGAACCCAATGTCGCAACGATTTTTCCGCTGCCCGGATTCGTCGCTTTAAATTGGCCGGAAGAAGTGATTGTGCCGATGTTTCCTTCCACCGACCATTTCACTTGATTGGCGTTATAGATGAGTGTTTTTCCTTCCGCATCTTTTGCATTCACCGTGTAGTTTTGCGTTTCATCCACTGTGACTTCCTTGGCCCCTTGGATCGTCATGGAGCTTGGGGCATCCACGATGGTCACAGGGAAGGATTGGAGGACTTTTCCTTTATACATGATATAAATCCGGTCTTCTCCCGCTTTCGTTGTTGTAAATGTCGTGCCGTTCACCTGCAAAGTTTTGTTTTGGGATGCAAGACTGATAGAATCGGAAGCAAGCGGAAGCGGATTATAGTATTCATCCAATACATATTGGACGTTGACCGTCGAACTTGTTCCGACAAGCATTGTACCTACGTTCGTGCGGGAGTATTTGAGTGTTTTCGCTTCTCCCAATGGTGCGGTGCTGATCGCTTCCAAAATGGCATGGACCGCACGCGGAGAACCGCCCGATGGTTTATTGATCAGAACAACATCATTGCTTCCATATTTCCGGATCCCCATCGTTGTGGAGCCGCCGCCATCCAGGTTGATGGCTGTATCCACGCCCAAAGAGACCAAATAATTGGCCAGTTGCGTCATATTCATTCCTTTGCTGTGGGACTGTCTTCCATCCACCGTAATGAAATGGACCGTTTTCTTATCCTTGCTTAATGCCACAACCGTTCTTGGAGCCACTTCTCTTGCGCGGCTGGAAGAAGTGCTCATCATGATGTACGGTTTGCCGTCACGCACCAAGAATGGCCCTGAAGCAAGGATGAATTGCGCATCTTTCCATTGGGCGTCGATATCAAAATTCACGCTGATTTGCTGTCCGATTTGCAAATTGGAGAAAGTTTTGCTGTATGGTGAGCCTCCCTGAACAGACAGAATAAATCCGTTTTTCGGAATGGCATGTTTCGTTTGTCCATAAGGGGCGATTTCTTTGACCCTTCCGGAAATGGTATCGCCAAAATAGATGGGTCCCACCGGTTGATCGCCTTCGATGATTACGTCGAATCCATATTCATTGTTGTTCGTATAGCCGAGGTAATAATTTGGTGTATAAACCACGACTTCATTGGCGTTGCGGACACGGTCCATTCCAGAAAGATCATAAGTGCTGCCGTTGGTCGACATTGTAATTTTCATATCAAAATAATCGATGATGCCTTGTCCATTTTTACCGATGCCGAATGCCGTCGGAACGTTCATGTATTGATCCGCGCCTTCCGACACAAGACCGCCGTTGATGATGCGGTTATTTTTCGCAATCAAAAATGCGGGAACGCCCGTGCTCATATTGAAAAATGCCGCGTTGATTGCACCGACCACCCGATTTCCGTCTCGGGAATCGCGGTTTGCGATGGCCAGCACCGTTTCCCGTTTATTATAGGCGCTTGGCAATCCAACATCGACTTTCGTATATGAATCATTCAAATTGATTGATAGATGATTGATCACATTCGTATAGCTGTCTTTGTATGTATATTGGCTATACATCACTCCGGAAGAAACCGGATATTGCTCATTGACCGTTTGGGCCGCTTGTACTGGTGCTACAGTCCCGATCAATAGCAACAATGCGAAAACAATTGATAATACTTTTTTCATTCTCTCTCGCTCAAAAAAAGAGCACTCACCTTCCTCCCTTTTCATCTTTTTCCATTAAACCATATTAAACTATAAAAGAGGAAGATAAAATAAGAGAATTCAAAAACACTACTTTCTGCCCTGCTATTTTCATAATATTTCTATTTCATTTATATCAATTCACCCCTTAATAACTTAGTAATATTTTGATAGTATTGGAAATAGAGAGGAGGAAAAAGATGAAAAAATTAGTAGGAATAGTTTTTAGCATATTGCTGGTTTTCTCTCTCGTTTCGATCAACCAGGTGGAAGCGGCGGATGATGTGACTGGCAACTATCATGAACGTTCGCTGCGCTATCTGATTTCGAAAGGGGCTTTGACGCCGGACGAGAATGGGAAATACAACCCGAATGCGACGGTGACACGGGCTCAATTCGCGGCATTCATTTCAAGAGTCATCGGATTGCCGAATGGAAAGGATCCGATCTCTTTCAGCGACGTGCCCTCAAGCAACAATTATTATCAGGATATTCAAAAAGCCGCATCAGCCGGAATCGTGACGGGATATGAAAACGGCACATTCAAACCGAATGATCCGATTACACGCCAACATATGGCGGTCATGATTGAGCGTGCGATGAAATATTTGAAGATTCCTACAAGCACAGCGAAAGATTTGACGTTTAAAGACAAAAATCAAATCTACAAGGATTATTATTCCGCTGTCGCAACCGGGGCGGAAAAAGGGATTATCCAAGGGTCCACCATGCCGGATGGCGTGTATTTTTATCCATTGAAAAATACGCCTGTCTCCCAAGCCGCAACGTTCATCATCCGAATGATGGAAGCGGCTGGAAACCAAGAGGCGATCAATTTCGGCCCATATGAATTAAGCGTGATCCAAAATGGAACGCTGGCGGCAACCAACACAAAATCCTATGATTTTAATGCCATCAAGCCGAGCGTTCAAAATAGCAACCAAGTCATTACGAAAAACGGCAACATCGTTTATATGTATCCGGGTGCCGGTTTCGCAGTGGCGAAAGCTTACAGCGTGTTGAACTCCCAAACAATCGGAGATCAAGTCAGCGTGGCGACCGGATCACAAATGCAATATCTTGGTGCGGAAGGAAATAAAGTGAAAGTGGATTTGGCCGGCCAAGTGGGCTATGTGGATGCAAACACATTGACGTTGTACCCTTACACCTTGTCAAAAGGCCGCAACTATTATAAAAATGTGGGCGGAGAAATCGTTCACGTCTTGGTGGATCCGCAAACCGGCAAAGAAACGGCAAGTTATACGTTCGGCAAAGCGCCAAGCCAAATGAGAGCCGGCGTCAAGTATTACAGCTGGGATGGCATCACGTTCTATACAGGTGCGGAAAAATTTACATATTACAACTATTATCAGTTCCTTCCTGTTCATACGAAAACCCAATATACAGCTGATGAATTGGACAGATATATCGACTACGCATTAAAAGAGCGGGAAAAACAAGGCGGACGCTATACGAACGCTTCGAAGAAAAGTAAATTGATCGGTTTAGGGAAAAAGTTGAAAGCCTTTGAAGAAGAATACGGCGTCAACGCCATGATGATTTTGGCGCTCGCCTTCCATGAAAGCGATTTTGGAATGAGCGATTATGCGCAAAATTACAACAACTTGTTTGGTTTGTACGTCTATGACACAAACCCATTGAAAAAAGAATTCGCATCTCCGGAAGCAAGCATCCGTGAATTGATGGATCAATTCTGGTGGAAAAACTATATTCCGGCCAATGCTTCCTTTGCCCACGGTGCTGTATTTGGAACAAAACGGATCGGATTCAACGTGAAATACGCATCCGATCCGTATTGGGGCGCAAAAGCGGCAGGACATTACTACCGTGCGGATAAATACTTGGGCGCCAAAGATGCGAATAAAGGTTATAAAGTGGGATTAACGAATACGACGGGATTGAATGTCCGGACGGGCGCATCCACAAGTTTCCCTGCTATTTACCGATATAACCGTTCAATGCTCCCAGTGTTGATTTCGAGCACCAACCTTGTTTCAAGCGGATGGTACGAAATCATCCCGGACAGCCGCAACCATAAAGTGGCCTACGTAAGTGCACAGTACGTCAATATTTTGGATACTGTGAAATAATGATTGGTGTAAGAAGCTGGGACAAAACTAGCTTCTAGATAGGAAAAAGGAGAATTTGAGCCAACTCAAATTCTCCTTTTTCCATTTATCCCCATTATTTTTGGTTAGTTGATCTTTGTTGGCCGTGTATTTTCGTA
>NZ_JBHSNQ010000169.1:0-16104 GCF_042655065.1 Ureibacillus suwonensis | reverse complement strand
CCTTGTTGGTTCGAAATCAAACCATTGACGTGTTTGTCAAGAGCGATTGCGGCGGCATTTCCTCTAGTTTCGCTAGATCACATCCCTCCAAAACTAAGTTTTCATAGATTTTTTGACACTACCGATTTTCCCTAACGATTACTATCTCTCTATATCTATGAATTTATTATGTAGAGAAAAATTTTTAAAAAAGGATCGTAGTATGTATTTATCATAACGTATTGAATTACTTTCCATCAATGACATAAATTATATTGGATACTTAATACTAGTAGCATAAAGGGAATTTGTCCGATTTCCCCTTTTCGCCCAGTGAATATATTATTTTCTGAATTGGGATGCCAATCTCCTCTTTTTTGCAAAAAAAGCTGATAAAGCGTTGTCCGCTTTATCAGCCACCCTTTCTTATGTATTCAAAATTTTATTAACCCTAGACTAATTTCTAAAGCAACATCCACTTTTTCCATTAGTTCATCATCCAAATGGGTTATTCGGTCTGTTAATCTGGACTTATCGATGGTACGCAATTGCTCAAGCAAAATTACCGAATCCCTTTCGAAACCGTACTTTTTCGCATCGATTTCGACATGGGTAGGTAATTTTGCTTTTTGAATTTGCGCAGTGATCGCTGCAATAATCACAGTAGGACTGAATCGATTACCAATATCATTTTGGATAATCAAGACAGGCCTAGTGCCACCTTGTTCAGAACCAACGACAGGTGACAGATCTGCAAAGAAAACGTCCCCACGTTTAACAATCAATAATGTCATCCCCCGCTTACGAGACGCTCCACTGTATGCTCTGCTTCATACTCGGCATGTAGACATTCGCTTGAAATCGACAAATTAATTTGTCCCATTTCTACATACCCTCTGATTAAAGCCTCCCGTATTTGATTTGGTTTACATGCAACCACTCTGCGTTTAGAAACGTAAACAATTACCTCATTGTTTTCGTTCTCCACACCGCAAAATTTCATCATTTCGTGAGGAAGAGCCACCGTAATTTCCTTTGCATCATTCACTCTCTTTGCGTACACAATAAGCACCTCCACAAAAACCATAACCTAATCTCATCACTCTCTCTCATTCTAACACCATCAATTAGAGAAGAAAAGACAAGATGTTACAATTTTTTGGTTTTTCACAGTTTTTGTTGAGGTTTTTGTCGATATTTATTAATTTTTGTAGTAAATTCTGGGTACTCTAGAAGTGATGATGCAAGGAACTTCGTAGTTTATAGTGTCTACTTTGGCAGCCCACTCATCAATTGTAATTTCTTCGTTTTTTTGTTTTCCTATTAAAACGACTTTTTCACCAATATTATATGCAGCAGGTAATGCAATCATACATTGATCCATACAAATTCTTCCCACAATGGGAACTCTTTTCCCATCGATCAAAACATCCTGTCCGCTATATTTACGAATTAATCCGTCTGCATAACCGATCGGCAATGTACCGATATAAGTTGGTTGTTCTGCGGTAAAAGTGGCACCGTAGCCAACTGACTCACCAGGCCCGATTTGTTTAACGGCAACTAATTCCGTTTCCAAAGAAAAGGCCGGTTTCAACGGATAAGGCAATTTGGATTTGACAAATTCGGAAGGTGCCAAGCCATACATGGATATGCCGAAACGTACTGCATCATATTGTAAACGTGCATCCTTGATTAAAGCGGTTGCCGTGTTCGCAACATGCACAAGTCTCGGCTTTTCCGGCAATGCTTTCAGGAATTGTTCAAATCGGTTGGCTTGTTTTTGGAAGTAGGAATCATCCTCTTCATCAGCAGTCGCAAAATGGGTAAAAATCCCATCCAAAATAAATTGTTCGGCAGATTGTATCTTTTCATACAGTGAGCGCAATTCTTTTTCTGATGTTACGCCGATCCTATGCATTCCGGTATCGACTTTAATATGTAATTTTAATGGTTTATTGCAACTTTTTTTGGCCTCTTCAACCCAATCGGAAGAATAAACCGTCAATGTAATATTTTCATTTGCCGCATATTCGGCAAATGAAACAGGTGAATATCCTAATACCAATATATCAACAGTGGGTAAATGCTTACGAACATGAAGCGCTTCTTCGGGAGTGGCCACTGCGAGCATGCTTGCCCCCGCTTCAAGGGCTGCTTTCGCCACTTCCACATCACCATGTCCATAAGCATTTGCCTTCACAACTGCAATAATTTTCACATTAGGGTGGATATGTTTTTTTAATTGTAAAACATTATATTTGATTGCATCTAAATCGATGATAGCTTTTGTTGGACGGAAGTGCTTATTGTTACGCATTTGTTAGTTTTCCCTCTTTTTCTTTTTTTAAACCATGAAATTTCTATAGGTTTTCTTCTTGTATTGTAAAACTCTCCGTCCAACAACGCAACGAATTACTATTTCAGACTGCCTGCCGTAATGGAAGCTGCCACTTCTATCATTTCTTCTTGCGTTAAGTCATTGGATGCAATGAAGAAGGAAATGCCATCCTTTTCGAAGCTGATGGAATGATCCGTAATAGCTCCGATTGTAAAGCCCAAATCCAGTAATTCCCCTGGTTGGAATACCGGAATCGTTGCGGATTCACCTATTTCAATCGGTTCTTGTACCAATGTGAAGGATTTATCCCCTTCAAATGTTAAAATCACCCGTTCGACTCCATCTTCGCCTTCGATTCTTTTTTCATCCACTAAAGTCGTGTTGTCCCAAGCAAGCACCGGATAATATGTTTGGAAATCGGCGCTTTCCTTTTCTTCAGTTGCCACATTTTCTTCATCTTTTGTAAATTGCTCAACTGCATATTCTTTTTCCTTATGTTGGACGCCTAAATCAATCTTTTTGAAGGTGATGAGCATTTGCTCCTCTTCAGCTTCGTTCAGGATCGAAACGGATTTCGGCAACAGCGTTTTCTTATCTACAGTCACCTTCTGTGTCGGCATGATGCTCTTATGGTTGTTTCTCGTTGCCGCTGTAAAAATGTAGCTGTCATCCGTTTCTTCCATCGCCACATTTTTATCCGCCAACAAATCCTCGGCCAACGCTCCGATTAAATACGGCTGGCTATTTTGTTTCGGCCACTCGCTTTGGAACTTGTACGTTTTCTTGAGCGAAGGCGTGACTACGAATACTCCTTCTTTATTGCGGATGATCATCTGCGTTACATCTTCATCTTTTTGTGAAACTTGAACGCGATAGAAATCCGGCCGTGTATGCCATACATTGACATCATACACTCTCGGTTCGCTTCCCGTTTTGATTTCCATCGTCGCATCCAGTTCATAGCCTTTCCCTTCAGCCCATTTTTCATGCAACTTCTCCAAAACTTCTTCCTTTGAATCTTTACCGCAAGCACCAAGTACGATGACACTTAACAGCAAAACAATAAATATCGTTAACTTCTGTCTCAAAACTCCATCCTTTCTACTCTAACTGGATAGGACAAATATATGAAGGCAAATAGAGGTTTATGCTATCACTATTGGACAACAACAAAAAATCATTGATGGCATCATGAACTCATAATGATCACTTGTGCCGCAGCATAATCCCTTGAATGGGTGATGCTGACAAAACCATTGACTGCTTGGCCATGAAAGTAAAGTACCGGTTTTCCCATTTCATCATTTAAGATTTCAATCTGATGAAATTCACATCCCTCCCTTATTCCAGTGCCATTGGCTTTTGAGAAAGCTTCCTTTGCTGCAAATCTCCCTGCTAAAAATTCATATTTTCTTTTTTCAGAAAGATGATTAAAAATATCCAACTCCCGCTCCGATAAAATGCGCTTATGAAATTTATCAGTCCGATTCATCAGCTCCTTGATCCGTTCAATCTCCACTATGTCCAAACCTATTCCTTTTATCATATGATGAAGTTCTCCTTTTATTAATCTCTAACAACAATGTATAATAATTTTATAAATTGAGGTGACGATTATGTTTGTTCGTACAGAAAATTTCAGGCAATATATCAAATATTATCCGGTTGTTGCAACGATTATTGCGCTAAATCTTATCATTTATATACTAACAATGATTCCTGTTATTGGTGATACGATATTTTACATGGGAATGAGCGTCAATTGGTTGATTGCTGAAGGCGAGTGGTGGCGGGTCATCACTTCCACATTCTTGCACGCAGGGTTTTTCCACATATTGTTTAATATGTTTTCGTTGTTTTTATTCGGGCCAGAATTGGAGAGAATTGCAGGGAAACTGCGTTTTATCACCATTTATTTGTTTTCGGGAATTTTCGGTAACGTTGCGACATTCATTTTTCAATCCGGGGAATATGCAAGTGTGGGGGCCAGTGGTTCGATTTATGGCATTTTCGGAGCTTATGCAGCACTTGTCTACTATACCAGAAACACAATGCCTCAACTGAAACAAATCATTATGCCGATCATTATTATTGGGTTGATTATGACCTTTTTACAGCCAAATATTAACATTTACGCCCACATTGGTGGATTGATTACCGGATTCTTGTTGGGACTTGCTTACTTCTCACCAAAAAATATATTACGTTGGCGCATGAAATAACACTAAAATTGGACAACAAAAAATGATTTATTAAAGGCTGGGACAAATGCAAAAAACATCATTTTGGCGCAACACCAAAATGATGTTTTTTTGATATATCGAAAATTTATTCTGCCGTCCCTTTATTTTCTTTGGACCGTTCAAACCAAGACAGGATCGTATCGACATCCGATTCGTTCAGATGGGCGACTTTCCCTGTTGCACCACCAATTCCGGACATGACCGTTGCCTGAACGGTAGCGATGTTTTTCCTTTTTTGAAAATAATTTTGCTTCTTTTGAATGACTTGAATCCGTTTCTTTTCGGCGATAAACGTCACCCGGCTGATGAAGCGATACCTTAATGTCAACTGGTTTCCGGAAATCAAATAGCCATTTGTTTTGTATTGCCACAAACCCAACACGAAAACAAGGAATGGGAGCAAGATGGACAATAACCCGACCGGATAAAAGAAATATGAACATATTGCAATGATTGGAATCAAACCTATGATATACACTCTGTAAAAGTGCGGCCGGGATTTTTTTGGCGGACGGATCAATCCGTTTTCAAATTGGAGCGAAAACTGTGGAAATAAACGCCGCAATGGTTCGTACATTTCTTTTTTTGAAATGAGCGGGAACATCGCGATATTTGTATCATTCTTTCCAAATCCCCAGCTCGCGCTTTCCACAACGACCGTTGCATAACGGGTAAGCTGTCTCAAAGGATTCTCGATGATCTTGATTCCCTGCACCCGATTGAGTGGAATAATAATCCGCTTTCTTTCCAACAGCCCCCGTGTAATAATGATCCGATCATTTTCCTGTACAACCGTGAAATCATAATAATTCACAAATGTGATCATGACCGACAGTATCCAGGCAATGAAAAATGCGATGAAAAGGAGAAACGCGACGAACATCATTCCGAATTGAACAATTGCGGCCACTTCTTCGACAATCCAGTCGGACGGGATAATATCCGCAAACTGGGAAAAAAAGGCCGCCACCCCCGCAATAACGACACCGATGCTATTGGAAGTCGTCGCAAGTAATATCAAATCCTTTGGCGCCATTTTATATATCACATGGGATGGTTGCGATACTTCCTCCTCGGGATTGGATTGAACAGCTTCATCCAACGGTTCATCGCCCGGTTTTTGTCCGGTTTTTGCTCTTTTTGTTTCGTTTTCAATAATCTCCGCAGCCTCTTTTGTGATGGCGGTGAATACCGCTTCCGGCTTTCCGGATGTGATCCCTGCCGTTTCCACATTGACTTCCACGAGTCCGAACAGGCGATGGAGTATCGTCTCTTTATAGTTGAAGCTTTGAATCCGATCAAAAGGGATATAACGCTTCTTTTTGACAATCAATCCATATTCCACCCGCAGTTCATTATCTTCAAACCAATAGACAAAAGTCCTCCATTCGATAATTCCGGAAATCAAATAAAAAATAATAACCACTATAAAGATGATAACAGGAATGTACTCCCAAAAATGTTTCGCATCCGCACGGAAATTAAATCCGTTCGCTATCAATAGAATAAGCAATGGTGGAAAAAGGTCTTTGAGTCCTTTCAAAAAACCAATGACTGCAGAGATGGGATGGAGCCGATATTTCTTATACATCATCTTCAGCCACCCTCGCCAATTCGGAAATTCTCGCCCGCAGCTGGTCGGCATCTTCCGTTATCAGCATCGGGATCACATGCGTTGTCGCCGCTGTGGAAATCGCAATATTGGCCAAATCATATTTTTTGAGAATCGGTCCTTGTGTGGTGTCCACATGTTGTACGCGAACCATAGGGATTAAAGTTCTTTTCACGACAAACAAACCGCTCTGGATTTCAATTTCCTGCTCCCTCACCTCATACCGCCAATGATCCCACCGGATTTTTGGGAACAGCCAAATGAAGGCGAATCCAACGATCAACACTGCTCCTATCGCTATGTAATAAAAAATGTCCAACCAATCCAATTGATAAGTTAAAAAACAAAGGATCCCTGCAATGATTGATAGAATCAAAGTATAAATAAGACCATACAGCCGCCACACGGTCAACCCTTTTCGTGGTATTTGATGTTCAAGTTCTTTTCTCATTGTCCTCACCTCTAATCCGTCACTCCTATTCTATACGGATTCACTTTCAAATTTGTTTCAAAATTCAAAATTCTCTTTGAAAAAGACTCATTTTATGGTATGTAAATTCATATAAACTTATTGTATCTTCTATGAAGTTGCGAGAATTGTTCACGTTTAAAAGAATTGGAGGAGTGTATGTAGAATGAATGTACCTTTAATTTTAACCCATTTCTTAGATCGTGCCGTAGCACTATATGGGGACAAGGAAGCAGTCATCGGTTATGAAGGGGATCGGCGCTTCACGTATCGGGAGTTCAATAATCGGGTGAACCAGCTCTCGAGAGGCCTGCAATCATTGGGCATCCAAAAATACGATAAAGTGGCTTATCTTGCGCCAAACACTATTGAAATGCTGGAGGGCTTTTATGGCATCTACCAAGTTGGTGCAGTGATGGTGCCTTTAAACATCCGTTTGAAACCGGAAGATTATCTTTTTATTTTAAATCACAGCGAATCGAAAGTTTTGTTCGTTGACCAGGAGCTTTATCATTTAATTGAACCGATCAAAGAAAAATTGGTTACCGTAAAAACAATCATTGTTCATAACAAAGATAACGAAACCAATGAAATCGGTTATGACGAGTGGCTTGCAGGCTTCGACGATTCGAAATTCGACCGTGTGGAATTGGATGAAAATGATGAGTGCAGTTTATTATATACAAGCGGAACAACCGGAAATCCAAAAGGGGTTCTTCTCACTCATCGCAACAACTATTTGCATGCTTTAAGTTCGATGCATTTCTTGCGCGTCACAGATCAAGACGTATATTTGCACGTTCTGCCAATGTTCCATGTGAATGGCTGGGGTTCACCGTTTTATTATACTGCCAACGGAGCAACCCATGTCACTTTGAGAAAGGTTGCAGCCGATCAAATTTTTGATGCCATCCAAAAATACAATGTAACGGTTATTCATATGGCCCCAACGGTATTAAATACATTATTGCAATATTACGATGAACACAAACCTGAAACTCCTAAAAATATCAGGGTTGTCATTGCGGGTTCTGCTCCGCCACCTGCGTTTGTCGGACGAGTTGAAAAAGACCTGGGATGGGAATTCATTCAAGTATATGGAATGACGGAATCTTCACCGCTCAGTTTAGGTTCCCGAATTCTTTCCCAATACGTGGATTTGCCGGAAGAAGAAAAATTCCGGTTGAAAGCGAAAGCGGGTACGCCATTTATCGGTACGGAAGTAAAAGTGGTGGACGAAAATGGGGAAGAAGTGCCTCATGACGGAAAAACGATGGGTGAAATTGTTGTCCGCGGCAACGGTGTAATGAAAGGTTATTGGAGAAACGAGACCGCCACTATGGAAACAATTGTGGGCGGTTGGCTGCATACCGGTGATGTAGGAACAATTGACGAAAAAGGATACATCGATATCACTGACCGCAAAAAGGACATCATCATCAGCGGCGGGGAAAATATCTCCTCCATCGAGGTGGAAGGCGTTCTTTATGAACATCCAGCCGTGAAGGAAGCGGCTGTTATCGCGGTTCCTCATGAAAAATGGGGGGAAACGCCACATGCCATCGTTGTATTAAAAGAAGGCCACAGCGTTACTGAACAAGAACTCATTGACTTCACCCGTTCGAAATTGGCCCACTTTAAAGCGATCAAAAGCGCGTCTTTCGTGGATGAATTGCCAAAAACAGCGTCCGGTAAAATCCAAAAAGTCCAATTGCGCAAACAATATGTCGAATCAATCCAAAAAGTATAAAAAATATAAAGAGGCTGGGACATAACTAATAAAGTGAACGAGCTGCAAAAAGAATTTTTGTAAAAAATTGATTGGAGTGACGGGGCGAGTGCTCCTGTCGCGCACGCTTAGTCGCAAAGCAAAAGCTTTCCTGCGGGAACAGCCCGAGTCTCGAGACCCCGCAGGAGTGAAGGATTGAGCTCCGAGGAGGCTCGAGCCGGGCCCGCGGAAAGCGTCCCCGGAACGGAAATCAATTTTCTTCAATTATCAAAAAAACACCATTTTCTCCCGGGAGAAAATGGTGTTTTTTATCTTTTGTCCCAGCCTCTTTCATTTCCTATCTGCCTTTGCGGCGTCCGCTTCTCTCTTTTCGGCCACGGACTTCTTTCCGTACCCCGCCGCGTCCCCCTCCACGACCGCTTGTGGAGCGTTCTCTTCGTTTTGGAAGAGGAGCTTCTTCTGTAATTTTTACCGGTGTAGCATCCGGCTCTTTTGTGAATGATTTGATCGCTGCAGCTACAAGATCCACCGCTTCATAGTTTTCCAAAAGTTCCGTCGCAAGTATGCGGTAATCTTTTAAGTCGTTCGCTTGAACAATTTCGATGAGCCTTTCAACAGCCAATTTTTGTTGACCTGCCAAAGCTTCATCTTGCGTGGGTGGCCGAAGGGGCGAAATGCGTTTTTTCGTTGTTTCTTCCACAATTCGCAAATATCCCATTTCCCGAGGCGTTACAAACGTAACGGCAATGCCTGATTTCCCCGCACGGCCAGTTCGCCCGATGCGGTGAACATAACTTTCCGGATCTTGCGGAATGTCAAAATTGTAGACGTGAGAAACACCGGAAATATCCAGTCCCCGTGCCGCAACATCCGTTGCAACAAGGATATCAATTTTATTTTCTTTAAATTGACGCAACACAGATAATCGTTTTGATTGGCTTAAATCCCCGTGAATGCCTTCCGCCAAATATCCACGGATGTTCAGCGCTTGCGCTAATTCATCGACGCGGCGTTTTGTCCGGCCAAAAACAATCGCGAGTTCAGGCTGATGGACATCCAATAAGCGGGTTAAAATGTCAAATTTTTCCCGTTCTTGGGATTTTACAAAGTATTGCTCGATATTTTCAACCGTCATTTCCTTGGATTTAATTTTCACTTCTTGCGGATTACTCATAAATTTCGTTGCAATTTTGCGAATCGCCGGCGGCATTGTTGCAGAGAACAACAGCATTTGGCGATTTTTAGGCACTTTCTCCAAAATCGCATTGATATCATCGATAAAGCCCATGTTCAACATTTCATCCGCTTCATCCAAAACAAGGGTTTGAACTTGATCAAGTTTCAATGTGCGACGGTTGATATGGTCAATGATCCGGCCTGGCGTACCTACAATGATTTGAGGTTTATTTTTCAAAGCGCGGATTTGCCGCCCGATATCTTGGCCCCCATAAACCGATAAAATTTTCACCCGCTTATCATATCCAATTTTATAAAGTTCTTCTGACACTTGGATCGCGAGCTCACGTGTCGGTGCAATAATTAAAGCTTGAATCTCAGGATTTTTCGTATCGATTTTCTCAATGATCGGGATACCGAACGCCGCCGTTTTACCTGTACCTGTTTGTGCTTGACCGATAATGTCGCGACCTTCCAAAGCAAACTTGATTGTCCCTTCCTGGATTGGTGTTGCTTCTTCAAATCCCATCCGTTTTAATGAACGTAATGTAGATTCGCTGATATTAAATTCTGAAAAATTTGTCAAACTCTTCAATCTCCTTTTTTCTTAAGTCGACAAATGGTTACATTTTTCAGATGAAGTGTCGGCAAATGTCGAGCTATAAATTGAAACGTTGCGTCAAAATAATCATTTTCTCATTCAGATAATTCAAATTATATGAAAAGGAAAGCCCGGTCTTTGCCGAGCGGTTCCATTCTATGCTTTTCTCAGTTTTGGATAGAATAAAACCGATTCATTCAAAAAAAAGTACTCTTCACACCTTTTGAAGAGCCTTTGGTACAAAATGTATCCATTGCTTTCCCTAGTCTAACAGGTACTCACAAAGGATGCAATGATATTGCTTAAAAAGTATCATTTTTACGACTTTAAAAAATGCAAAACATCCGAAAACCATGTGTCGCAATCTTCACTGAAGCAAATATGGTGTTTTCCGCAAGATGAAAAATAAATATATTTTTCCGTTGTGGGAAGTTTGTCATATAGATATTGAGCCGTCGAATACGGGACGATCCCATCGCATTTACCTTGCACAATGAATGTCGGGATATCGATTGTTTCAATATAAGGTTCCACCCGCCGAACGATTCGCATGAATTGGATTGCAGCACTAACAGGTACACTTCTTAGCTTGTACTCATATTGCTTAAATAATTCATTATTTTTCAATTGTCCTTCCACCGCTTCCTTGGCAATTTTTTGCAGCTCCACAATCAACTGCTTCGGCGCGATGTATTTTACAGCTGCACTCAGAAGCACAAGTTTCTTTACCGGATAACACATCGCCAAATATAATGCGATGACTCCTCCCATGGAAAAGCCCACAACATAGACGTTTTCCACCTTTTCGGACAATCTTTTATAGGCCAATTCCGCGTCAATCAGCCAATGCTCCGCAGTGAAACCTTTTAATGAAAGTTCCTCACCATGGCCGCATAATGTTGGTGTTTCCACAATCCAATCCGTATTGTTTTTGATGTATTCCGTCAAAGGCTCCATTTCATAAGGCCCTCCGGAAAATCCATGCAACATTAATACACCGATAGACACAGCAATCCCCCCGTTGTTCAATAAAAAAGTGAAATTCACTTCGACCATCCGTTGGTTCATTTTAATCGGTGGAGCCTCCATGAATTTCACTTTCTTGATGAATCCTTATTTATTTTGTTGAAAAGCTCTTAAGATGGTTTCCAGCTTCATGCCCCGGGATCCTTTTAATAAAATCAGCGAATCTTCATTTGCATGCTGTTTGATATACTCAATGATTTTTCCGTAATCCTCTTTCGTATGAATAATGCGTCCTGAAAATTTTGGAGCCAGCCGGTGATATAACCATTCCATCCGGGGGCCGAACAAACAAATTCTCGAAATCCGGTTTTCATCAATATACTCCGCCAATTGTTCATGGAACTCGCGCTCTTTTTCCCCAAGCTCCAACATATCTCCTAAAACAAGCCATTTATCCTTCCGCATCGATGTGGTTTGGACAAAGTCAATGGCGGCTTTCATGGATGTCGGAGCTGCATTGTATGCATCGTTAATAAATAAGACATCTCCCAAAGGAATAAGCTGCATCCGCATATCTGTCAAAGAAACTTGGGACAAACCTTTGCGGATTTGCTCTTCGGACAAGCCCAAAGATTTGGCCACGAGCATGGCGCCCAAGGAATTTTTCACTTGATGTTTGCCTAAAATCGGGATGAAAAATTCTCCGTTTAACTCTCCTTCGACAATAAAGCGGCTTCCTTTTTCCGTCGTTTCGATTGCTTTGACCATCAAATCGTTGCCTGTTCCAAAACCGAATGCTTTTGACTTTAATTGAGGCGTTTTTTCAACCAACGCCCTCAATAAAGGTTCATCGCCGTCGTAACAAAGAACGCCGTCCGAATCGAAACCTTTGATAATTTCAAATTTCGCCCTCGCGATCCCCTCTCTGGAACCGAGCTCCTGCATATGGGCTTCCCCAATGTTTGTAATAATCGCATAATGCGGTTTCGCGAGTGTGGATAAAAATTCAATCTCGCCAAACCCGCTCATCCCCATTTCCAACACGGCCATTTCCGTATCCTCATCAAGAGACAGGATAGTCAGGGGCAAGCCCAGTTCATTGTTGAAGTTCCCGATCGTTTTTTGCACTTTATAGTAAGGGGAAAGCAAGCTTGCCAAAATATCTTTTGAAGATGTTTTCCCGTTTGAACCGGTAATTCCGATAAAAGTCGCTTTCAACTCTTCGCGGTACTTGCGCGCCATTTGCTGCAACGCCGCCTCGGAATTTTCCACGAAAAGAAGCGGAACATCCTTTGGGGGATTCGGTTCATCTTTCAGCCATAGAGAACAGCTTGCTCCTTTTTCAAATGCCTGACGTACATATTGATGCCCATTTGTTTTTTCTCCGCGAAAAGGAATGAACAAATCCCCTTCCTTAATGGTTCTTGTATCGATGGAAACCCCCGTTACAATTTTCTCGCCGTCATTTCCGGCATCAATATTTAACCATTTTGCAATGTCTTGAATTCTTTTTCTCATCGTTCATCCCAACTATTCTCTGTTAAATTGAAGTTGTTGTTTTTCTTTGTGTCGTTCAATCGCAAGTTCAATGAGCTGATCAATCAATTCCGGATAATTTAATCCGGTGTTCTGCCATAAAAGCGGATACATGCTAAACGGCGTAAAACCTGGCATTGTATTCACTTCATTGATCAATACTTCATCTCCGCGCACAAAGAAATCGGCTCTCACCAAGCCGGCGCAATCCAAGATTTTAAATGCACGGATGGCCATATCTTTCATTTTCGCTTCCACTTCCGGAGAAACTTCGGCAGGAATGATCAATTGGGTGGATCCGTCCTTATATTTTGATTCGTAATCATAAAACTCCGTCGTCGGTTTGATTTCGCCTGGAACAGACACTTTCGGTTCATTGTTGCCAAGCACAGCCATCTCGATTTCCCGCGCTTCGATCCCCTGTTCAACAACAACTTTCCGGTCATATTTAAAAGCGATGTGGATGGCCTTTTCCAATTCCTCTCTATTGGATGCTTTGTTGATGCCGACGCTGGAACCTAAATTGGCCGGTTTGACGAACATCGGATAAGTCAATTCATTCTCGCATTTTGAAAGCAACGCTTCTTTATTTTGATTCCATTCGTAGCGGATAAAATACACGAATGGCACTTGGTTCAATCCTGCTACGCTGAACAATTGCTTCATGATCACTTTATCCATGCCGGCAGCGGAAGATAATACACCATTTCCAACATAAGGCAGATTCAACAGCTCAAGAAGCCCTTGAACAGTGCCGTCTTCTCCATATGTGCCGTGGAGCAAAGGAAAAACCACATCAAATTTGGCTTGTTTGTCATTTTCATCTAAAATGAACTCGAGAATATAATTCGGATTGCTTTCTTCCTTCGTAAATTTCAATTCTTCAACAGATTCCGCCGGTTTTGTCAGTTGGGGACCTCTGCACCATTCACCGTCAAGGGTGATATAAATCGGAATTACTTCATATTTGTCAAAATCAATGGCTTTCGTTACCGCAGTGGCAGTAATCAATGATACTTCATGCTCTGCGGATTTCCCCCCATACAATAATCCGATCCGTTTTTTCATTGTTCGACCTCCAAGTTTTAAGTAATACTAGTTTATCATGAAAAGAATGTCTTCATGAATACAAAAGAAAAACTCCCTGTCATCTGCACCCTTGGACAGGGAAGTTTACGTCAGTTTAATCAGTTCGTCATAGTCCTGTTTCAGAATGATTTTCAAATCGTTCCATACTTCATCAGGGTAATCATAGTCGGAGAGTGTGCGAATTTCAACACCAAAATGATTTTCCGGTTTTTCCATCTTGTAGATCGAAATAAGTGCGCCCTCTTTGAAATAACTGCGATATGCTTTTAATGAAGCGGCATCCATTTTTGGGATTCTCTCTTTCGATCTTCTTCGCCAGAACCCTCCATTACCACCGTTTTCCTTTATAATATTATTGATGAGGGTTGAGATCAGCATTTCAAAATCTTCCAAATAACGGAAGTAAATTTTCGTTGTTTTATCATCCGCAGATGAACAATACACATAACGATTTTGCAATTTCACAAAAAATGGTGTAGTGACAGGTTCTTTTTTATGCCCTAAATATAATAATTCTGCCTGCTCCATGGGAGTGAGCTGATTGATTTGCTTTTCGTCCGAAAAATCCACCCAGCATAAGTCACGATTTGAATCTTCCATCTTTTTCACAAAGTTTTTTATTTCGTCATTCGGAATATAATCCAGCTGGGTATGCATATTAAATAAACCATCTTCGTAATTGTGCTTTAAAAGCAAAATATTTTTTATGGAATCAACAGATCCAATAAACTGTTTCAAAGTCAAACCGCTAAAAATAACAAACCGATCGACATCATTCATATGTATAAACAAATGATAAAAGTAGTCGTCAACCGTCTTATGTTTTTTTGCCATCCAATCACTCTCCATTACCACAACCGTTAAGTTTATTATATGATGTAATTATGTTTTTTTGAAACAATTTCATATTGGATTCGTCTTTAACTAATGTTTAAATCTGTAATGGGCATTTTTTTGGGATAATGCATAATAAAATATGATACAGTATATTGATAGATGAACATTGTAAAATGCAATATTATAGAACATAGGTGGACAAAATGGAAAATAACAGAAACTTTGCAGAAAGATTCGATTGGAAACTTGCTGCTATACTCATTACATTTTTAATTATCAGTTTGTTGGCCATATCCTCAGCCCAAACGACGGGGCAATATGGCGAAACAAATTTCGTCATAAAACAATTGCAATGGTACGTCATCGGCGCCTTCATCATTGCTTTTGTCATGTACTTCGAGCCGGAACAATACAAAAAAATGTCTTGGTATTTATATGGCTTCGGAATTTTTCTATTAGTTTTGCTCATTTTTATGCCGGAAGGCCCAGGACAAATCGGTGAACCAAAAAACGGAGCCAAAAGCTGGTACCACCTTCCAATTGGAAGCATTCAACCTTCCGAATTCATGAAGACTTTTTATATACTGGCAGCCGCAAGACTGATCAGTGCTCACCACGAAAAATACACAATCAAAACCATTAAAACCGATTTATTATTATTAGGAAAAATCGCTCTCACTTTATTCGTTCCGCTTGCATTTATCATGCAACAGCCCGACTTGGGATCTTCATTGGTGTTTATTGCCATTACCGCCGCGTTAATTGTTGCAGCAGGTATTTCTTGGAAAATTATTCTTCCGATTTTTATAGGCGGCGCCGCTATAGGAAGTACCGTAATTTGGATGGCTTTATATATGCAGGATTTCCTTGCAGACCACTTGGGTGTGAAGCCATACCATTTTGGACGGATTTATTCATGGCTTGATCCATATTCCTATGCGGATGAAGCGGGTTATCACTTGATCACTTCCCTTAACGCCATCGGATCAGGGGAAATCTTCGGCAAAGGGTATATGAACCGGGAAGTTTATGTTGCCGAAAACCACACCGATTTCATTTTTTCAGTCATTGGTGAAGAATGGGGATTTATCGGCGCAAGTTTTGTTATCTGCCTTTACTTCCTGTTGATTTACCATTTAACCAAAATCACCCTTACCTTAAAAGATCCATTCTGTACATATGTTTGTGCCGGAATTATCGCAATGATCACTTTCCATGTATTCGAAAACATCGGAATGACGATCCAATTACTTCCAATCACGGGTATTCCTTTGCCTTTCATCAGTTACGGAGGAAGTTCACTCATGGGAAACGCCCTGGCGATCGGACTTGTCTTCAGCATGAAGTACCATTACAGAAAATACATGTTCTCGGCAAAAGATGAGGATGATTTATAAAAAAATTCCCGCTATGCGGGAATTTCAGCTTGTAGACAAAGTCCCAAACTAGTGGCCAAATCTACAGGCTTTTTTTGTATAATAGGGATAGAATTCTTGGTTAACGGGGGAAATTTAGGATGTTATCGA